>JAIRRD010000028.1 GCA_031256155.1 Holophagales bacterium | reverse complement strand
ATTGTTATGCTCCACAAGTAAAACGACTACAAACCGCTATGAAAACCTATGCAGCAGCAGTCTAGCGGCTTCCGACTGGGCGCGTTTCAGTGTGGAGCCTTTGGCTCTGGCTTCGGATTCACCGGCACGGACTATGCAAAGAAATGACGGGGCGTGATCCGGCCCTGTTTTTTCAAGTAATTCATACACCGGAGTCTCCAGTCCCATTGAGATGACTCTTTCCTGAAGCGCGGTCTTTGGGTCATTGTGTTCCCAATCGCTGGGGTCGGCTGTGCGGACAGATTCCCCAAAGCGTTCTTCGACAATCCTGAAGGCTTGCGTGAAGCCGTCCTCGCCGCAGTTTTCCGCGTCCAAAACCACTGCCGCCAGCAATGCTTCCATAGCGTCCGCCAGTTCTTTGCGTGAGTGGGGTTTATTTGTCTTTGGAGACCTTGGGCCGCGCTCTAAAACCATGTTCAGATCGGTTGCCCAGGAATACAGCGCGTCGGTGGTCACAATCCTACCCCTCAGTCTTGAAAGATCGCCTTCTTGCCAGTCATACCGGGCATTATAGACCAGGCGCGTTGAACACAGATGCAGTATGGAATCCCCAAGGAATTCCAGTCTTTGATTGTCCGCAGGCAGTCCGGTTGAGGGCGGTGTCAGAGCCTGCCTGAGCAGACCTTTATTTCGGAACCGGTAGCGGATCAGGTTTTCCAGGGCTGAATAATTAGAGGCGTTCAAGTGCCTGCGGCTTCCATATGAATTTATACAACAAAAAATATAATTGTAATAAAGTATCAAAAAAATTTGATTAATAAATTTTAAAATATATAATATAGTCTTTGAGGTGCTTGTGTCACAAGATGTAAACTCACTACCTAGAGTGATTGATGTTGACAAGGACAAGTGTACTAACTGCCAGAAATGTATTGGTGTCTGCCCTGTTAAGTTCTGCAATGATGCCAGCCACGCTGTTGTTGCCCTGAACCACGACATGTGCATTGCTTGCGGCAAATGTGTTATTGCTTGTGAGCATGACGCACGGTTTGGAATTGATGATACTGAAGATTTTTTCATGGCTGTCGACAAAGGGGAGCGGATGGTAGCGATTGTCGCGCCTGCGGTCGTTGTGAGTTTCCCTGACAGATTCCTCAACTTAAACGGATGGCTCAAATCCCTTGGAGTCGCGGCTTGTTTTGACGTTAGCTTTGGCGCTGAACTTACTGTCAAGTCCTATCTGGATTATATGGCGTCTGAAAAACCCAGGACTGTCATTGCTCAGCCCTGCCCCGCGATTGTTACTTTTTTAGAGATATACCATCCCGAATTGCTTCCCTATCTGGCTCCCGCCGATAGTCCCATGCTGCATACGGCCAGAATGATAAGGGAGTTTTATCCTGATTACAGAAAACATAAAATCGTGGTTGTTTCGCCATGTTACGCGAAAAAGCGCGAGTTCGCGGCCACAGGAATTGGCGACTACAATGTCACAATGAAGGCATTGAACAAATACATACTTGATAATAGGATTTCTCTGCGCAAATTCCCGGCTTTGGAATACGACAATCCGTCTGCCGAACGGGCAGCGCTTTTTTCAACGCCCGGCGGACTGATGCGCACTGTTGAGCGCTGGAATCCTGATGCTTCAAAATTCACGCGAAAAATTGAAGGGCCGGAACTGGTCTATCATTACCTTTCAACTTTAAAATCAAGTATTGACAATGGCAAAGCACCGGCTCTGGTTGACTGCCTGAACTGCGAGATGGGCTGCAACGGCGGTCCCGGAACGCTCTGCCAGGATCAGCCGCTGGATGAAGTTGAATATCTTGTTGAAAAAAGAAGTCAGGCACTGCAGAAAAAACACCGCGTGAAGGGTTTTTTCAGCAAAAGACGCTCACATAAAGCCATACTTAAAATACTGAATAAGTATTGGAAGCGCGGCCTGTACCACCGATCTTACACAGACAAGCACGCTAATGACTGCATATTGAGGCCGTCTGAAAATGACTATACCCAAATCTTACAGTCAATGGAAAAGTATACAAAAGCGGATGAATTCAACTGCATGGCCTGTGGCTACGGGGACTGCCGAGGTATGGCCATGGCTATTCACAACAAGCTCAGTCACCCCAAAAACTGCACAATGTATCTTAAGGCAGTAGCTGAAAAAGAAACAGCGCGTGCGGAATATGAAACCAAACAAGCAGAATTGAAACATAACGCGCTTATAGAAATGCTGGACGAAGAAATCAAAAACACAGATGCTCTGCGCGAAACAGTTTCCACAATTTCAAATGACATAGGTGATATTGTAAACACTGTCAACAAATTTCAGGATGATGTTAAAAACTCCAGTGTTTTTGTAAATCAGATGCTCGTTGTGGCCGACTCCATACGTGAAATTGCTGACCAAACCGACATGCTTGCCATGAACGCAAGTATAGAAGCGGCTCACGCTGGCGATGCGGGCAAGGGCTTTGCGGTTGTGGCGGACGAAGTTCACAAACTCGCCGGCAGGTCTCAGTCCGAATCACAAAAAATAGCACCATACATTACAAAACT
>JAIRRD010000191.1 GCA_031256155.1 Holophagales bacterium | reverse complement strand
TGAACTCACTGAACATTATCCCATCAAAAAGCACTAGAATCACATAATGACATATTCAGGTACGCCCTCACACTCTAATCATGACCTGATGCCAAGCCCCGATCTGACGGGCGGCTTGGATATCGCCTTGCCATCCCAGCTCTATCCAACTTTGGACTTAACCAAAGAATATGTTGACTTTGCTCTATTCCAGATGGTCAGCCTGGATTTAATGCTAAAACACCACTTTGTACCCGTACAGGAACGGGACGGTTCTCTCTGGATCGCTATGTCGGATCCACTGGACGTTATGGCGCAGGATATGCTGAGGCGCATATTGAAGCGTCCGCTGAAATTTGCGGCCGCCCCACAGACTCAGATACAGGAAGTGCTGAAAAAATCCGAATCCGGCCAAAAAGTTCTGGACGAAGCTGGCGAGGCACTGAGCATTCTTGTCGTTTCCGACGAGGATCTGGATGATGAAGTCCTGGACCTGGATCGTCTGACAGATAAAGATGAAGCGCCAATAATACGCTTGGTTGATACTACTGTTTTCAACGCCTTGCAGCGCAGAGCATCAGATATTCACATGGAGACAGCCGGGAGCGGATTTCACATCAAATATCGCATAGACGGAAGTCTCTATCCGGCTGCCGACCCCATAGACAGACGATTTGCTTCGCCTATCATAAGCCGTATCAAAGTCATGTCTGAATTGGATATCGCCGAAAAGCGCAAGCCCCAAGACGGCCGTTTCAAACTGAAAGTCCGCGGCAGAGCGATTGATTTTCGCGTATCAATCATGCCCACAATCCACGGTGAAGACGCTGTCATACGTATTTTGGACAAGGAAAATCTCTCGGAAGAATTCCGTCAGTTAAACCTGGACATACTTGGTTTTCAGCAGCACGAATTACTGCGAATACGGCGCTTTGCACATGAGCCCTATGGAATGTTTCTGGTGACAGGCCCAACGGGTTCGGGTAAAACCACCACGCTTTATGCCATACTGAGTGAAATCCGAAGCCCTGAGGATAAACTCATAACCATTGAAGACCCGGTTGAATATCAACTGGAAGGCGTCACACAGATTCCGGTCAACGAAAAAAAGGGACTTACCTTCGCTCTGGGGCTGCGCTCCATTCTGCGCCATGACCCTGACAAAATACTGGTTGGCGAAATCCGCGACAACGAGACAGCCCAAATCGCCATTCAATCAGCCCTGACAGGCCACCTAGTATTTACAACCGTCCACGCCAACAACACATTGGACGTGCTGGGGCGCTTCCAGCACATGGGTGTGGAAGTCTATAACTTTGTTTCCGCGCTAAACTGCGTTCTGGCTCAGCGTCTGGTTCGCGTACTCTGCCCGAAGTGCAAAAAACAAATAAAAGTGAGCGAGGCAGAACTCATTGAAAACGGCCTCAGCCCCAACTGGGCGCAAAGCGCAACCCTCTACGACACAGTTGGTTGCGTAGATTGCAACGGTACCGGCTACAGAGGCCGACAAGCCATAGTTGAGTTTATGGGAATGAATGATGAGTTAAGGGAACTCATAACAAACAAAGCCAGTGTTCGGGACATCAAAGCCACAGCCAGAAAAAACGGCATGCACTCCCTGAGAGAGAGCGCCATAGAAAAAGTTCGCATCGGAATAACGACTTTAAGAGAAATCAACAAAGTGACTTTTAGAGAAGGATAAGACTGTACTGAAAACTTCCATAACGAAATCACGGAACGCGATTTTGGTTATGATTACTCAACAGTTACCGATTTTTCTCCATCTTTCCACTGCAAAAACAGTTTGGTTCCGGTTTTTATTCCAACATGCGATTTCACTTGATTATTTTCCTGGTCACGCACCAGCGCAAACCCCTTGTTTAATGGAGCTTCAGGATTCTGGCCTTTCAGATTGGCCAGGGCAATGTTCAGACGGTGAGTATTCTGTTCAAGAGCGTGTCCAATGGCTGAATTCAGGCGTCCAGTGTACCCGTTGATTTTATTTAGCTCTGATGTTTTGGCCACACTAGATAACGTGAAGCGCAATCTTTGACAGAGCATGGTCAAGCGTATGTCCGCAGTATCCAATCGTCTGAAAGGTGCGGAGCGTTCAAGGCGCAGAGCTAATTCAGACAAACGCTCACGATGGCCATCAAGGGGGTCAAGGCGATCCAGCACTTGATCTGTCAGCAGATTCAATGTTGTTTCAAGTCCGCGCAGTCGCCAGTCCATGTGCCTGTTGAGCTGTTCTGTCTTGCGTGCGAGTTCCGACCAGAGCAGACTGCGGTCAGGTGTGGCCAATTCCGCCGCCTGGCTTGGTGTGGCGGCGCGTTTGTCTGAGGCCAGGTCAACCAGCGTCAGGTCTATTTCATGCCCTACACCGGTGATGACTGGCAAGCGGCAAGCGGATACCGCACGCACTAAGTCAGGGTCGTTGTAGCCCCATAAGTCTTCCATACTCCCGCCGCCGCGAGCCATCAATATAACGTCACATCTCCAGTATTCGTCCTGGGCTTCCTGCAAAGCTGCCAGATTTTCCATGACGCAGGACTCTCCCTGAGCTGCTGCCGGAAAAACCATAATGTCAATGCCGGGGGCGCGTTTGTGTGTGACTTCCAGTATGTCCCGCAGCGCGGCACCGCCAAGTGCGGCTATCACTGCAATTCTTTTGGGGAAGCGTGGCGGCTTGCGCTTTGGCCTGTCAAAAACACCATCAGAGCGCAGTGCCGCCTCAAGTTCGCGCAGTCTTTGCTGTAAATCCCCTATGCCGGCCAATTCACACTGGGTGACGGCCAGTGTGAAACTCCCGCCTGTGACGTATACGTTTAAACTGCCTTTGACTACAACTCGCTCGCCATCTCCTGGCATGTGCTTTAATTGCTTCTGGTGGCTCATCCAAACCGCGCATGAAAGGGCGGCGTTTTCTTCTTTCAAAGTAAAATACCAATGGCGTCCCGATGAACGAAAATTAGATACTTCTCCCACAAGGCAAACCTGTGCAAAGCGCGGCTCAAGATGAACCTTGACCTGCTCCAAAAATCGCTTGACTGAAATGGGTGCATCCATAGAAACCGCTATGATTTTCTATGATATGTGTTCATTTGACTTGTTCTTCATTTTTTTCACTATGCGCTTCTGGCGGTGCTGTCAGGGCAAGTGGGATTACTTCATCCATTTGGCTGACTAAATGAATTGTCAAGCTGTTTCTGACTTCGTTGGGAATGTCTTCTAAATGGCGGGCGTTTTCATGTGGAATCAGGATTACTTTTCTGCTCATGCGATGAGCCGCTAAAAGCTTTTCTTTCAAACCACCAATTGGTAAAACCATTCCACGCAATGTAAGCTCGCCCGTCATGGCGACTTCTGATTTGGCCGGAATACCTGTAAGGGCGGACAATAAGGCTGCGGCCATAGTTATACCTGCGCTGGGACCATCTTTTGGGATTGCCCCTTCCGGGACATGCAAGTGTATGTCTTTTTTTTCCAGGAAATCCGGTGCCAACCCAAATTTTTCCGCTCGCGCACGGACATAACTCAATGCTATCTGGGCGCTTTCCTGCATTACTTCGCCGAGCTTGCCCGTTAATTTTAGGTTGCCCTTGCCCGGCAGCACTGCCGCTTCTATGGTCAGCAGGTCTCCGCCGGTGGCCGTCCAGGCTAAACCATTGACAACACCTGGGGTTATGTCGTCCCCAGGCTGTGTCTCCAAAAACTTTTCCGGCCCCAGCAACCGCGTTGTGCGGTCGGCTGTCACTACTGGGTCAAATGCTTCACCCTTCTCCGGCTGTAGGCTGTGACGCGCTAGTTTGCGAAGGACGGCGGCGATTTCACGCTCTAACTGCCTTACGCCGGCTTCTTTTGTGTATGCCTGAATGATTCTGTCAATGGCTGTATCCTCAAAACGAATGTTCATATCATTCAAGCCGTGGCGCTCCAAGGATTTGGGTACAAGATGACCCTGGGCTATGGCGTTTTTTTCCTGCGGTGTGTAGCCGGAAAGCTCAATAATTTCCAATCTGTCTCCAAGAGCTTCAGGTATATTGTGGCGTACGTTGGCGGTGCAAAGAAAAAGCACCTGGCCAAGGTCAAAACCAACATCTAAGTAGTGGTCCTGAAAGGAGGCATTTTGTTCTGGATCCAATACTTCTAACAGCGCTGAAGCCGGATCTCCCCGCCAGTCTGAAGCCATTTTGTCCAGTTCATCCAATAGCATTAGCGGATTTTTAACTCCGGCTTTTTTAATAAGGCTGATAATGCGGCCAGGCAGTGAGCCTATATAAGTCCGGCGATGACCCCGGATTTCGGCTTCGTCGCGGATACCGCCCAAACTGAAGCGGACAAATGGTCTGTTCATTGCTCTGGCAATACTGCGGGCAAGACTTGTCTTACCAACACCGGGAGGGCCGACTAAACAGAGTATTGGTCCGCGCAGCGTTGGCGATGCAATGCTTTCGGTTTTGTTCCGGGCGGGTTCTGTATCTGAATCAACTTCTTTTTCTTTTTTTTCTCTGTCAGGCGCTTTAACTTCCACCGTTGGTCCGGCGGGTTCAGATTTTGAACCGATATTCTGTGTATCGCGCAGACGGCGCATTACGGCCAAATACTCCAGTACGCGCGCCTTTACTTTGTCCAGACCGGCATGGTCTTCGTCCAGAACTTTTTCCGCCTCATCCAAGTCCAAGCGCTCATCCGCAAATTTAGCCCAAGGCAGAGCAAGCAGCCAGTCTATATAAGTCCTGCTCACTGTTGCTTCGGCACTTTGGGGGGGCATCATTTCCAAGCGGTCAAGCTCTTCCAGTGCCTTTGTTTGGGCTTCTTCGCTCATTTCTGCGTCCAAGACTCTCTGGCGCAGTATTTTAAACTCGCCTTTTTCGTCCTTTTTGCCAAGTTCTTCCTGAATCACGCGCATTTTTTCATTCAGGACAAAATTTTTATGACCTTCGTCCAAACGCTGCCGCGTTTTTAATTCAAGGTCGCGGTCAACACTGAATCGGTCTGAATCCATTTGCAATAAGCTCATAACCGCGTTAAGCCGAGGCTGGATATCTATTTGTTCAAGAACGCGCTGCTTTTCATGTACCTCTACATTTACAAGCCCCGCGACAGCGTCTATGGCTTGGTTTAACGGCAGCTCTTTTACTTGATCTATAGAAAGCAAACGGGCGGAATCGGGATTGCGTCCGAAAAACTCCGCCGCTGCCTGATAAAAATTATTTTGGGATTCAAATCCAAAATCGTAATCCCATGCCTCGCTGTCTGGTTCATCAAGTATTTCTGCTTCGGCCCGCAAACATTCTTCCTCACCCAGAAGTCTAATCAGCCGGACTCTTGCCGCGCCGCGGACGCCTATTTTGAAATAGCGGTTTGGGAGCGCAATCAATGATTCCACATGTGCCAGACAGCCAATCTGAAAAAGCTGTTCCTGGGTTGGTTCGTTAATCCTTGGGTCTTTTTGCGTCAGCAAGACAATCTGGTCACCTGTCTTGACCGACCTCTCCAAAGTTAGAGCCGATGCGCGTCTGCCCACGACAAATGGCACCCGCCCGCCTGGGAAAAGCACTAATTCGCGGATGGGAAGTATGGGTAAAGTAATAATTTTGGCGTTATTCAAAGAAAAAACTCCAAATGCCATCTTACCAACCTGGCATCACTCAGAACTAAGAT
>JAIRRD010000158.1 GCA_031256155.1 Holophagales bacterium | reverse complement strand
TGATGTTTTAGAAACCCGAATGGAGCGTATTTTTAACGCCAATTAATAGTCAAGCTGTTAGTAATTAACCTGCGTTGTGTATTTTTCGGCTGTGTTTCCGGAGGTCATATGCCTGTCTTTTCTCTATCACAGAACGAGCGGGAGCTTTTGCTTGACCGCTTTTTGCGCTATGTGCAGGTAGACACTCAAAGCGATGACAATGCTGAATGTTTTCCAACAACTGA
The DNA here is from genome assembly GCA_031256155.1 of Holophagales bacterium. GTDB lineage: Bacteria > Acidobacteriota > Holophagae > Holophagales > Holophagaceae > WRHW01. Next base: position 5,898 of record JAIRRD010000158.1, on the reverse strand, counting down.
AAAGCAAAAGGATTTGGCGCGTCTCTTGGTGGAAGAGCTGAAGTCATTGGGCTGTTCAGATGCCGCGATGGATCAATGGGGCTATGTTATGGCAACTGTGCCATCGAATTTGCCGCAAGGGCATCAGGCGGTGCCCGTCATTGGCCTGATTGCTCACCTGGACACTTATCCCGGTGTCTCTGGTCATGCGGTTAAGCCGCAGGTGCTAAAAGACTTCAAAGGCGGTGATGTTCCTCTGCCTGGGTCGGGCGATGCCATTCCTGTTGCGCAGAATCCGAATTTACAGCGCTGTGTAGGCCATACAATTGTTACATCGGATGGGACAACCCTTCTGGGGGCTGATGATAAAGCCGGTGTTGCGGAAATTCTGACCGTTGTTGCCTGGCTGAAAGAACATCCTGAATTTTTGCATGGGTCTGTAAGGATAGGTTTTACACCCGATGAGGAAGTTGGGCGCGGCACTGAACACTTTGATGTAGCGGCCTTTGCCGCCAATTATGCCTATACACTGGATGGGTCAGACTTGGGTGAAATTGAGGACGAAACATTTTGTGCAGATTCCGCAACTATTACAGTTATTGGCCATGATGTTCACCCCGGTTACGCAAAGGGCAAAATGGTCAATGCTGTCAGGGCTGCTTCTCATATCATTGAATCACTGCCCCAAGACCGTTTGCCAGAAACGACTGAAGGACGTGAGCCGTATTTGCACCCCATCGCTTTCAATGGCGATGTCAGTAAAGCGGAAATCAAATTTTTGGTCAGAGCGTTTACTGAGGAAGAACTGCGTCAGCGCGAAGATGTTCTCAGGTCTATTGTTGATAAGACCAGCGGCATTTTTCACGGGGCTAAAATTGATCTGACCGTAAAAGAATCATATAGAAATATGTTTTACCCTATTTCCAAAGACCCCAAAGTACTTGAATACGCTCTGGATGCCGTTGAACGCCAAGGTATCAAGCCATCCAGAAGACCCATCCGTGGTGGCACAGATGGGGCGCGACTTTCATTTATGGGACTATTGACACCCAATATTTTTGCTGGTTCACAGTCATATCATAGTACCCATGAATGGGTGAGTCTTGATTGGATGTCCAGGGCTGTTGAGGTGACACTTCAGATACTCAATGTGTGGGTCGAAAAAGGTCAGACTGACTTAAAAAATTGATTATCCAACTCACCAGACTATCAGCATTAACCACTCTCTGTTCCGCAATCCAAATTGGAAGTTTGCTTGCTTTCAGGTGGGCAGGTGTGAGCTTTACGGCATCTTTTTCTGTGCATACAAGCCCTGTCGCGCCTGAATTTACAGCCTGTGAGGCGATTTTAGCTATTTGGGAGGGGCTGAGGTTTTGATGGTCCCTGAATGATTGTTTGTCCAGCCAGGTCAGTCCCGCCAGGAGCAAATCCGCATAAAATGCCTGTGGATGACCAAGGGCGCAAAACGCGAATAGCGGCCCAGGAGGTTTAGCTGGCAGTGTTAAGCACTCACCGGTGGCTGCGTTGCGCAGTGCGCTGATTTGAAAGTCAACATAGAAGATTGGGCCGCCTGAGCCATGTTTTGACCACCAGGTTCCGATTTCATCGCTTTGCGCACGACCGCCGCGTGTGACGACTAAGGCGTGAGCGCGTATTGCGCTTGTCATAGGTTCACGCAAATCACCCAGCGGCAATAACTTCCCGTTGCCCCACTTACGAATTCCATCAAGCAGTAACAGGTCAATGTCGCGATGAAGCGCACGGTGCTGAAATCCATCGTCTAAAATCAATAATTTGAGTGCCTGGTCGTGCGATATGGCGCGCAACGCAGCGGCGGAGCGACGGCGGCCAACTGTGATCCGGTTTGGTCCCAGTCTTCTGGCAATCATTGCCGGTTCGTCGCCAACTTCGTATGGGCTTGACTCTGGGCTGACATCCATGGGGTCAACAGCCCTGCGCCCACCGTACCCGCGGGAAATAATTGCGTTTGTGTACCCGGCTTCATTCAATGTCTGGGACAAATACATTGTCAATGGCGTCTTGCCTGTTCCGCCAACACTCAGGTTGCCTATTGACAGAACAGGCACAGGAACATGTTCTATTCTCTGAGGGTTATTGTCAAAAGCCCGGTTCCTTGCTCGCACCACATATCTGTAAAATGGCGCTAAGGGAGCGATGATCCATCGGAAAAGAGACATAATGTACCAAGCCAGCGTTTTTTTTACCGATCTGTGTAATCTATGTGATATGCGCTTACGCGCTCTATGTTCAAACTTTCGCGGCTTTAACGGCTTTGGTTAGCTCAGGCACTACTTCAAACAAATCGCCAACAATGCTGTAATCGGCCAGTTTGAAAATTGGCGCTTCGGGGTCTTTGTTTATGGCGACAATGAACTTGGAGCCGGTTATGCCGGCTACGTGTTGAATAGCACCTGAAATACCACAAGCAATGTAAAGGGTGGGTGAGACTACTTTGCCTGTCTGACCAACCTGGGCGCTGTGGGGGATATTCCAGCCAGCGTCAACGGCGGCGCGGCTTGCGCCAACAACGCCACCCATAGTTTCAGCCAGTTCTTCAAGAAGTTTGAAACTCGCTTCATCTTTCATACCCCGTCCGCCTGCAACGATGACATCTGCTTCGGTGAGGTCTAATTTTCCGCTGCCCTTGGCAATGATTTCTTTAACAATGGATTTAAAATCTCCATTGGGGGCAGGGAGAGTTTCCACTGTTCCAGCCTTGGGTACGCTCGCTAATGCAAAGACATTGGGACGCGTGGTAGCGATTTGAAGATCGGTATTGAAATCAACTGTGGCATTGGCTTTACCGGCATACATCGGGCGAACAGCCTGCAAACGTCCGTTTTTAATGCAAAGAGTGGTTACATCGGCGGCAAGTCCCGCACCAAGTCTTGCGGCAACTCTTGGCGCTGTGTCTTTGCCAATGGATGTTGCGCTTAGCAACAGGATTTTAGCACCTTTGGCTATAACCGCGTCAGCAATGGCATTGGCGAACAGGTCACTGGAATATGCGGCCAGGGCAGGCGATTGAATCTTAATTATGGTGTCAGCACCATAATTGGCGGCATTTTCAATACCGATCAGATTGTCGCCTACAAACAGTGCCGCTACAGGATCACTTCCTGCCAACCTGCGAGCCTCAGAGAGGACTTCCAAGCTTGGCTTGCGGATTGAGCCATCTTTGATTTCACAAAAAACCAGAATCATTGTTGTATCCTCTGAACAGTCTTTGGTTGCTGAACTCAAATCACTTTGGCTTCATTGTGAAGCAGAGCAACGAGAGAGGCGGCCTGTGCTACAGGGTCGCCATCTAGACGTTTGCCTTCGGCGCGCGGGGCCGGCAGTGCCAGTGTGGTTATCTTGATGGTGGCATCTGCAAGAGCGCAGTCAACTTCTTCTATTGGTTTTTTCTTGGCGGCCATGATTCCTTTTAAGTTGGCATAGCGCGGTTCGTTCAATCCGCGTTGAGCGGTGATAACGGTGGGCAAACTGCCTTCCATGATTTCAATTCCGGCATCACCTTCGCGCTCAGCGCGGAAAGCGGTGTCAGAAATTTCCAGCTTTGTAACAACATGGGCTTGCGGCAGCTTGAGAAGTTCCGCTGTCATTGCGCCAACACTCCCATTGTCATTTCCATAGCACTTGTGACCAAAAAATAAAATGTCGAAGTTCTTTCCATCGGCAAATGCGGCCAATGCGCGGGCGATGAGCAGTGGGTCATCAACCGCATCGGTTTTAAGCAACACAGCACTGTCAGCACCAAGCGCCAAGGCGTTGCGCAAAACGTCCTTTGCCTTTTCGCCGCCAATAGAAATGGCAGTTACTTCCGCACTCCTGGTTTCTTTTAGGCGAAGAGCTTCTTCAAGTGCGTATTCGTCATTTGGACTGGTGATCCACTTTAAATCTGCCTGATCAATGGCACAGCCAGAGTCAGCAATCTTGATCTTGCTCTCTGTATCTGGAACTTGCTTCAGAGCAACAAGGATTTTCATAATGGGATCTCCTACTCAGTAAACCGTTGAATTTTGGTGGCCCCACAGGGATTCGAACCCTGGACCAAGCGGTTATGAGCCGCCGGCTCTGACCACTGAGCTATAGGGCCGTTGTTATTTTACATGAATATTTTGATTTGTGAAATAACTAAAGCGGTTCCATATCAAAATTAAAAAATTATGATTGGAAAATATTGTTAAGATAATAATATGGTTCTGTATGGTTCATGGTTCTGTGGACAAGCCAGCCACCACACACCAAATTGACAATGAATCCGATTTTCTCCCATTTACAGGAGGCTCTTGATGGTCCCAACTGAAACAACGGTACCGCAAATTGCACGGCAGTTTACGTCGGTGTTGCGTATTATCGAACAATTTGGCTACAACAAAAACAATCTGGTGCCCATACTTCAGGCAGTTCAGGAAGAGTATCGCTACCTGCCTCAGGAAGTGATGACTTTTGTCGCAACAGCGCTTGATATTTCCCCCGCACGCGTTTTTGGGGTGGCCTCTTTTTACAGTCATTTTGCGCTGGAACCTAAGGGCAAGTATGTCATTAAGGTGTGCGACGGAACGGCATGCCACGTTAAAGGCAGTCAGGAACTCGTGGATACACTTCAAGAGCGTCTCAAATTGCCAAAGGGTAAAAAAACCACGCCTGACATGCTCTTTACTTTGGAAACAGTTAGCTGTCTCGGAGCTTGCGGGCTGGCTCCCGCAGTTGTGATAAACGAAGACGTACATGGCCAAGTGACCCCTGCGGGGGCCATTGCCCTTATTGACAATATTTGTGCGGAGGAAGGCCGGTGAACAGCCCTAAGCAAATAGACTTGCAAAAAATTACTCAGGATTATGCCAGCGCCGAAAAAACATTTGCGAGGCGCGCCACCATCTGCGCCGGGACGGGTTGCATGGCAAATGGGGCGCTGAAAGTGTTCAACGCATTGCATAGCCAAGCCAAGGCCAAGGGCATTAGCTTGGAGATTGAGCTTGATTATGAAAACAAGAAAAACAAAGATGGACTTTTAACCAAGAGCGGTTGCCAGGGCTTCTGCCAAATGGGCCCCTTGCTCTCAATCAAGCCTGATGGAATTTTATACTGTTGCGTAAAGCCAGAGGATATTCCAGAAATAATTGAATCCACGCTCGTCCATGGCAACCTCGTGGAGCGTCTCCTCTATAGAGTGCCGGCCACCGGGGTCATTTGCAAGGGATACGATGATATCCCCTTCTATAAGATGCAACAGAGGACTGTACTGAAAGTCTGCGGCAACATTGATCCTGAAAACTTGAATGAATATATTGCCCAGGGTGGTTATTCATCTGCCAAAAAAGTCTTTGCGTCCATGACGGATGAGGATGTTTGCAAGGAAATATTGGCTTCAGGCTTGAGGGGACGTGGCGGTGGCGGGTTCCCCACCGGCAGAAAGTGGGAACTAACCCGCATCCAGCCTAAAGGTAAAAAGTATGTGGTTTGCAATGGTGATGAAGGTGACCCGGGCGCGTTCATGGATCGCTCCGTGATGGAGGGTAACCCGCACAGTGTGATTGAAGGCATGATGATATGCGCCAAAGCCATAGGCGCGGACGAAGGATATGTCTATGTTCGTGCCGAATATCCATTGGCTGTTGCCCGCATAAAAAAAGCTGTTTGCGATGCAGAGAAGTATGGAATTTTAGGAGACGGCATACTTGGGACAGATTACTCTTTCAGGCTGCATGTTATGGAAGGTGCAGGTGCTTTCGTCTGCGGCGAGGAAACAGCCCTGATCGCATCCATTGAAGGCTGTAGAGGCATGCCCTCTCCAAAGCCGCCATTCCCAGCACAATCCGGTCTGAATGGTAAACCGACTGTTATCAATAACGTAGAAACGCTTGCATCGGTACCGATGATAATAGCAAATGG
>JAIRRD010000251.1 GCA_031256155.1 Holophagales bacterium | reverse complement strand
AAAATACTGGAGGCCAGCGCATAGAGATTGGAGAACAGAGTTTTACCGTTAGAGGCGTGGGTCTAATAAAAAATATTACTGATATAGAAAATATTATTATCACAAAAAAAAATAATGTTCCCATATTTGTTAATGATGTTGCTTCAGTTAAAATTGGCGCTGCACCACGTCTTGGTCAAGTCGGAATTGACGAAAATGACGATGTAGTTCAAGGCATTATTTTAATGCGAAACGGCGGCTCCACACTAAAAACTCTAAAAGGGATAAAGGAACGGATAGACTACATTCGCAATAATCGCATTTTGCCTCCAGGCATTGAAATTGTTCCATATTATGATCGGAGTGAACTGGTAAGCCTTACCACACACACCGTGCTAGAAAACTTTTTTGTAGGTATGAGTCTAGTAATAATAATCTTATTTGTATTTTTGGGCAATGTAAGGGCAAGTGCAATAGCTGCTGTTAATATCCCTTTTGCCTTGTTGATTTCTTTTTGTGGGCTCGTAATAACCGGAACTCCTGCAAACCTGCTTTCTCTCGGGGCCGTTGATTTTGGAATTGTTGTCGAATCAACGATTATTATTGTTGAAAACAAGATTCTCCATATTCACAACAACATCGGGCTAAAAATCAAGGCACAAATCCAATCAGCCATACATGACGTTGGCCGTCCTATGGTCTTCAGTACCTTGATATTGGCAGTGGCTTTCATACCGCTCTTTACTATGCAAGGAACAGAAGGAGCAATTTTTAGCCCGATGGCATACACTTATGCCTTCGCCATAGGAGGCGCCTTGATTCTGTCCCTTACTTTGACGCCTGTATTAGGCTATTTCTTTATGAGGAAAACAGCGCTTAAGGCAAAAAAACAACGAAGTAATAATGGGCCTGTATTCGAAGAAAACACATGGGTTATGAAACAAATTCACCGCGCCTACAGGCCTTTGCTGGACATGACTCTAAAGCACCCGAAAGTTACTGTGGCAATATGGGCAATTTTTGTCGCCGGTGGCTTATGTTGCTACTCAGCCTTAGGGGGCGAATTCATGCCTAAACTTGAGGAAGGTAATCTCTGGATTCGCGGCACCATGCCAATTTCAGCCTCTCTTGAGCAAAGCGTTTCCGTTGCGAACCGCATGAGAACCATTTTAAAACAACATCCTGAAATAGCGTCCGTTTCTTCCCAAGTGGGACGCCCTGATGATGGCACTGATGTGGCTGGTTTTTGCAATATTGAACTTTTCGCTCCATTAAAACCTCAAAAGGAGTGGAAAAGGGGCGTGACAAAAGAATCGTTGACCAACGTTTTATCCAAAGACTTGAGTGAAAAATTTCCAAATATTACGTTGAGTTTTAGCCAGATGATATCAGACAACGTGGAAGAAGCGCTGTCGGGCGTGAAAGGTGAAAACTCAATTAAAATATTCGGCTCTGATTTATACAAAAATGAAAACATTGCCAATGAAATCATCTCTGTCCTGAAAACGGTCAGAGGAATAACGGACCTCGGCGTATTTGGTTCCCTCGGTCAACCTAGCGTACGAATTGAGCCTGACAGAATTGCATGTGCACAATACAACCTGAACCCTGGGGATGTTGTGGCGTTAGTGCAAACTGCTATTGGCGGTGAAACAGTGTCCGAGGTATTTGAGGGAGATCAAAGGTTCGATTTGGTTGTCCGCTGGAATAAAGATTATCGCAGCGATATAGCCAGCATAACCCGCTTGGAAGTGCCAACACATAATGACGGATATGTGCCAATCGGCCAGGTTGCCCAAATAATACAGGAGGATAGCCCTGCGGTAATTTTCCGCGAAAATGGGCACCGGTACTCACCGATAAAATTTTCAGTCCGTGGAAGGGATCTGCAAAGTACCGTTTTGGAAGCGCAAAAAATAGTTTCCAAAGAAGTAAGGCTTCCATGGGACGTGCATCTGAGCTGGTCGGGCGAAATCGACAGTCTAAAGAATGCAATATCACGATTGGCCATCATTGTTCCAATCACTCTGCTGCTTATCGCCTTTTTGGCGCATGCTGCGGTTAAAGACTGGCTACTTGGTGTTGTGGTGTTCGCTGGCATTCCAGTTGCGTGTACTGGTGGCTTGTTCGCGCTATGGATTGCCGGGCTCAACTTCTCCATCTCTGCCGCTATGGGTTTCATTTCAATATTTGGCATCACTGTTCAATATGCTCTGATTGTAGTCAGCTATTTTCAGCACCAGATAAACAGTGGGCACACACTTGAGCAATCTGTTCGCGCTGCCGGAATCGCTCGGCTCAGAATGGCTTTGATGACCACCCTTGTGGCCACACTGGGCTTACTGCCCGCTGCAGTTTCCACTAAAATTGGCGTGCAAACCCAAAAGCCACTTGCGGCTGTTATTATTGGGGGTACATTAGCAATAGCGGTCGTCCTCACGGCCTTACTACCTGCTATGATTTTGCAAGCACATAAATGGGCGAGACATGAACGCGATTAACAATTTAGGAAGCCAGGCACGCCCGAAGGAGCTTTGCGGCACTCTGCCACGGATGTCCCATAGCCTTTGACGGCACCAAACCAATATACAGTTCAACTTACAATAAGTTGAACCGCTATAACATGCGGATTTTTTACAGGCGGTCAATATTTTTTTGAATGCGCCATGTGTTTTTTCCAGTTGGCCGTATATTCTCTTGCGACATGCTGGCTGTTTATGACAAGCAGATTTTCGGCGTTTCGCTCTTCGGCACTCTTGGTGAAATTAAAGGAGCCGGTTATAACTATGCTTTCGTCTATAACCATCACCTTGTTGTGGGATATGGCGTGTGCGCTGTCAATCCAGACAGAAATGCCTGCGTGCTGTAAAAAAGTCGCGCTTGTGTAGCGTTCCGAGCGCTGGCTTCTATCCAATATCACATTCACAGCAACCCCTCGATCATGGGCACGCTTTAGCGCGGCGGCGATAGGCGCGGAAGTAAAACTGTAAGCCTGTACCAAAACAGATTTTGTGGCGTTATCCAAAGTCTTCAGAACCGCTGTGGTAGGACTGCCTCCAGGTGAGAAATGAATTTGGATTGTTTCGTGTTCAAGCAGCGTTTGAGGCTTGGACTGTTTTTGTAAATCGCAGGCAAGAAATGCAAAAAGGCAAATAGTAGAAGTAGTCAGCTTATATTTCATAGAAAAAATAGCCATTGCAAAGAATGGTGTGTCAATGGTTGTTAACCTCTCAATTACATTATAACGGTTACATATCAAAACAGTTGTTTATACAACGCATGTATGAAGCCACCAAAGACTTCATGGCTATGTACAAAACCGTAATTTTTGTAAAAATTTAAAGCGCTGTCATTTCCATTGGAAATATAAACAAAAACAATATCAATATCAGGAAAGCTCTTGAACCACTCCATAGACATATTCATAAGTTTTTCACCCAGCCCCACCCCTTGATATTCTTTGCGAAGATACAAATTGTTTACACATCCAGTTTTAGCAGGTAAATTGTCCCATTTGGGATAAAATCCCAGTATTTCACCTGATGAAATAGCTAAGGCCCATTCCGGTATGTGTAAATGTTTATAAGAAACACTTTCTATTGTCGAAAAAACATATCCAATCGGCACAATGTCCCTTGCAATAATCACATGGCTTTCAAGAGCTTGCTCATAACTGAGTTTCATTCTGGTATCAAAGTCCATTTTGTCAAAAATTTCCGGTAGCAGCTTAGCTTTACTCTTCTGAAAAGCCATAAGTTCATTGCAGAGTTTTCTGCAAGGTTCGATATTGCCATCTTTTACAGCGTCTAATGTGACAACACCCATGCTACGTCCCTATGGAAAACACTTACCTTACGCAAAATCAGCACTCTTGTGCCTTTTCCAGAGCAACTGAGTTGTTTTTTATGATTTACACCTCAGCATGTGTCATAAATTGAAGGTAGCTTGGCAAATATGCCGTGCTGTTTCGAATTATACTGTAAAATTGTTTTTTTGGCTCTCCCGGAGATTGTATGGCTAATACTTTCATTCATGAAATTCGGGCGTACGAATTGCTCCGCGAAGCTGGTTTAGCTTGTGCCGAGTGGGGAGTGGTGTATGAGTCGGCTGGTATTGGTTCATTACCTTTTGCGCTAGGGACACCTGTGGTAATCAAGGGAACAGCTATAGATGTCTGGCATAAGTCAGATTTAGGGCTTGTCGCGTTTGAAAATTTCGACGCGAATGTAATTGCCAGCCACCATGAGCGTATGAAATCTGTGGCTTCAGCTCATGGTTCCTATGTTGGCACATTGGTTGCCCGCAGAGTTGGTTTCAAGCGTCTTGCCGGTCAGCCTACCGAAGCACTTGTAGCACTGCGCAAAACACCTGAAGCTGGGTGGACGATTGTAATGGGAATTGGCGGAATTCTCACTAACGCTTGGGGTGAGGAAATCCAGCCGCTGCTCTGGCCAGCGGCACTGACAGCGCCTCAGGAAGCATTCGGCGATTTTAAAAATCACTGGCTGGGTAAAACATGGCTGGGCAATTTGCGGCAAGGGAAAGCTCTGACCGATGAAACCAAGCTGATGACCTTTTTTGAGGGGCTATGGCGTTTGGTCGCATTGCTTGATCGCGAAGGGGCGACACTGCTTGAAATGAATCCTGTGGTTTTGGATGAAGAGGGCAAACCAATAGCCCTGGATGGTGTTGGAACGATAGAGCCGCGCAGTAAAGAGATAAAAAAAGTGGCCTTTGATCCAGTGAAAGTTCGGGAAATGTTATTACGCCCCAAAACAATCGCGCTTGCTGGTATTTCCAACAAACCCGGCAATCCGGGGCGCACTATTCTGGATAATTTACTCAAGGGTGGTATGGAACGCGACGGAATTGTTCCCATAAAGCCGGGGACTGCTGAAATGGACGGTCTGTCATGCCTGAATGGCGTGGAAGACCT
>JAIRRD010000166.1 GCA_031256155.1 Holophagales bacterium | reverse complement strand
TTGCCCTGTCAAAGGCCCAAAAACCTCGCAGCGTTCCTTCATTCTTACGGTCTAAGTAAAGAAGCAGACAGGGTTGACCATTGATCTGCCAAATGTCCAAATGATAGCCGTCTGTCCAGACTGGCATTGCGAGAAGCGAAGGTCCTTGAAGCCAATCATCCTCAGTTTCCAGACCGAGAACTTTTTGAATAAATGGATGCTCCTCCTGCAAAACGGGAGCCTGTTCCAGTTCATCGCCAACCAAGCGCAGTCCTTCCCAATAACTGGCGCTGGAATGCTGCAAATAAACTGCGAAAAAATCGCACGGAACCTCAAGAAATAACGAATGCAAAATCTTTTTAAAAAGTTGCCATATGTCGTACTCGTGCAGTATGTCTTTGCCAAGCGAGAGCAGTCTGGTCAGACTCTTATTCTTGATTTCCAGGACTTGTTGGGTGTCCGTCAGTTTTTGGTTGGCCTCGCAGGCTTCATGAAGCTGCTGCTCCAAGTGTTCTAATAGCTGAACATTGAATTGACGAAGCGCCCGCCCTTCCGCGCCTTTGTCAAGACGCTCCTGGCGGCCCTCAAGGTAGTTTTTGATCTGCGAGACAAAGTTAAATGGGTCTATTGGCTTTGGAATAAATCCATTGCAGCCGGATACCAAGGCTGTTTCCCTGTCCGACCTCTGTGTTTTGGCGGTAATGGCAATAATTGGAATTTCTTTAAATCCAAGCTGATTACGCAATTTGCTCGTCAGTTCAAAACCGGAAAGTCCCGGAAGGTTGATATCCATCAAAATCAAGTCTGGTCGGACTCTAACAGCAAGTTCAATACCTGCTGTCCCCTCCTCTGCCCAGTACATCTCAAAACCGGCTTGAGACAATAACCTATGAACCAAGCGATAATTTGCGGCGTTATCCTCTATGTACAAGATTTTAGTAATGGGTTCGCTGTTCATTTTTATTCCGGTACCAATGGCATTTCGATTGTAAATGTAGTACCACGGCCCTTGACACTGGTGATAGTAATTTGACCGCGCATGAGTTCAAGCAGCCGTTTTGAAATAACAAGCCCAAGCCCTGTACCTCCAAAGCGTCTGGTAATGCTCCCGTCAACTTGCTGGAAAGGATGGAAAAGGCGCTGTGTCTCCTCTTCGGTCATGCCTATGCCTGTATCGCGCACCATTACCTTGAAATTACCTGATTCCAGATAGGGACGCATTTCAACCTCGCCTTCTTCAGTAAATTTGATTGCGTTGCCAACTAAATTGACCACAACTTGTTTAAATCTGACAGGGTCACCTTCTACAGAAGCCGTCCATGAAGGCGTTTCGTATATAAATTTGACGGGGCGATCCAATATAAGCCCCAGAGCAACTGCGCGAACTTCTTCTAAAACCTGTATGGGGTCTATTTCTCTTAATTCGAGTTCAAATTTGTTGGCTTGTATTTTTGACAGGTCCAGAATGGTCTCAACCATTTCCAGCAGATTGCGGCCGTTTTGATAGATGATGTGCAGGTCTTCCTTAACTTCTTCAGGTAATTCATTATTTACTTCCTGCATTAAGAGTCCGGAAAAACCTATTACCGCATTGAGAGGGGTTCGCAGCTCATGACTTATGTTGGCGAGAAATTCGTCTTTCATGCGGTCAGCCTGCTGAAGCCTCTGGAAATCCTTGGTGCGTTCCTGAACCAGCTCTTCCAGATTGAGTTTGATATCTTCCAATTCCCAAATGGTTTCCATTAATTGACGGGTGCGCTCTTGAACCCGGAACTCCAATAATCTGTTCTGACGTTCAATTTCTTCCCTGCTCGCTTTCAGGTTATAGGTCATTCGCTTAAAACTTTGAACCAGAGCTGCAAGCTCGTCTCTGGTTCTGACGTTGATGAGTACATCTTCAAACAGACCAGTGGCTACTTGCTGGGCTGCCTGATTTAACTCTAAAATCGGGCGCGTGTAGCGTGAGCCCAGGTAAATAGCAGCTATAACACCAAAAATCAGGCTTGATGCGCCAAGAATGACTGCAAAGCGTATGTTCTCATCAGAAACATCGTTGATACTCTTGGTATATACGCCGAGTACAAGCAAGCCGGCGCCGGTTCTGCGCCGAATCGGTATTGGCGAGGTGACAACCAGATAATCAGAATGAGTGGTAGTTTGGCTTGCCTTGTCATCTTTGGCATCTTTTGCCAATTCATCAATCCATGGAGGACAGTCCTCAGTTGCGTCAAGCCGTTTACCCGCCGCGCTGTACACCGCGCAAAAGGCAAAAGAAGGAATACTTTCTATCCCCTGCCAGATTTTATATTTATCCGCCCCATTTTTTTCCATCGTTGCCGCAATAGCGTGGCTGGCGATTACAGCAGTTTGTTTAAGGCTTTCTTTGGCCATGTCGGTCAACTGATTCTCAACACGATCAGGCATGTAGTAAATATTAAAAGCGGCAAAGCCAATCACAATCACGGCGATTGAGAGGCTCAATTTCGTCTTTATCGATATAGACGCCATAGCTTATAAGTCTATAGCAATTCTAAATGAAATGGCACAAGTCACATTGATAGGCAAGCACCGCCTACGCCTTCCATTCCGCTCCCCGCCGATGGCGGCTTGCTTCATTACGGCGCAGTCTAGCGCATCCGCACATTTTACTTGTGGAGCATTGTTATGTTCCACAAGTAAAACGACTATATAGCAATTTGCGCTTTCATAGTCCATTTACGGCGAGCAAAGCCAGCCTATGGACTATGAGCGGCCGTGATTCGCAAGCAAATCCCAGCATAGCAGTTTAACTGCAATAAGTTAAACCGCTATAAATGGCAGCTTCAAAAAATAAAAATTTCGCGGCACCGTACCGCCTTTCGTCCACAGCGGTCAAGCCTGATACTTCCGGTAAATCCAAAGTTTTTGGACACTCCCATACGAGAACACCGTCTGAAGACAAGGAACCGCAAAGGCGCTCTGCCATTATTTCCCACATTTTCAATGACACATCATATGGAGGATCGGCGAAAATGACAGAAAAATCATTGAAATCCTCAGTATTAATATTGCGGACATCTTTTTGAATAATATTCAAATCCATGCCATTTCCATTAGCCTGTATCAAGTCAACGGCCTTTTTATCCCGCTCAACGCACCATACGGGAGCATAGCCCCTTGAGATGGCTTCCAGCGCAAT
>JAIRRD010000124.1 GCA_031256155.1 Holophagales bacterium | reverse complement strand
ATCCGAGCATGCGAAGTTTTGAGCGGTCTTCAAAGCGCGGCAAAGCGCCGCAAAAAACAAATAAAGCACAGTGCGGATATCTGCAATGGCCCCGGCAAAGTCACACAAGTCCTTGCTATAGACAGAAGCTATAACAGCCATCCCCTTTTTGAAAGCGGGGGCTTGGAACTGCGTGTAGGGACACAGCCAGCTTCCATAGAACGCACAGCGCGCATAGGTATTAATTACGCCAACGAGAGCGACAAATCGGCTCTGCTACGTTTTATAGCGATTCCATCTCAAAATTGTTAAACGCAACTTGGTATCAGGTGACGCAAAAACGGCACCCGCAAGTTTTTAAAATGTAGGCTTTGCTTGCCGTTAAGCGAGCAATACAAGCGAAAATTGCTGTATAATTAAATCGGAGGCATTTCATGAACTTAAAAATATTGCACTTGGTTTTTTTGGTAGCCACTGGCATTGTTCTCTCGGCTCAAGGATCATCATTACGGAAGATTCCATTGGATCAGGGTTGGGTGTTTAATCCATCGGACGATCCTGCATTTGCTGATGTCGGGCTAAATGATGAAACATGGAGGCCCATCAGAGTGGATATTAACTGGGATGCACAGGGTCAGAAAGAGTTGATTGGTTATGCCTGGTACAGACTGCGGTTTTCGCTTCCAAAAGAAATACGCGATGCGGACAAGTTAAAAGAGGGAGTGTTGCTGGCTTTAGGGAAAGTTGACGATGGGGATCAGGTTTTTCTGAACGGAGAATTTCTGGGACAAAATGGCCGAACATTTGCGCCGGGGACAAAGCCACCTGAGTTTCGCACCGGTCCGTGGGATTTGGAAAGAGTCTACAGACTGGCTATGGATGACCCAAGAATAAAGTGGGGGCAGGAAAATCTGATAGCCGTCAGAGTTGCCAATCCCAACGGAGCCGGAGGGATGCATGGCAAAGGCAGTCGGTTTATGCGTTTGGTCGGCCTGATAGATTTTGTTGATTTTCAATCTGACATGACACCTTTCACATTTCAAGGAAATGAAGTAGTAAAGAGTTTTGACCTGGTAAACCGTTCAACCAGTAACGCTATGACCGGCACTTTGATTATTGAGGCCAAAGAACTCGTTTCTGGCAAAAAGGTCATTCAGAACCGCAAAAACATAGATATTGCTCCCAGCGAAAGAATGACTGTCAATTTGCAGTTGGGGCAGAGAGAAGAAGCTTGCGGAATCAGTTATCAAATAGTTTTTAAAGATGGAGAAACGTGTGAATACAGGGAAGAAAGTCCTTATATCTTAACACCTCCAGCTCCAAGTTCGCCCAGAATTAATGGGGCGACACTGTTTGGCGCAAAACCAGGCAAGCCATTCCTATACACAGTAGCCGCGTCCGGCGATAGACCAATGGTTTTCAGCGCTTCTGGTTTGCCGGATGGTCTGACTATAAACGCTCAGACAGGTATCATTACCGGTACTACACCCGCCCGTGGGACTTACAAAGTTAAAATTACCGCAAAAAATGCTAAGGGTGAGGCTGTCCGTGATTTGGAAATAGTTTCAGGCGACCGATTGGCGCTCACGCCTCCAATGGGCTGGAATAGCTGGAATTGCTGGGGACTTGCAGTGAATGAGGAAAAAGTAGTTGCCAGCGCCAGAAATTTTGTAGAAAAAGGGCTGCGGGATCATGGTTGGACATACATCAACATTGATGATGGCTGGGAAATAGCCGGGGCGTCCCCTGATCCAAAGCGGGATGGCGATGGAAACATTCTGGTAAACAACAAGTTTCCAGACATGGCTCGCCTTGGACGCCGCATACATGACCTTGGGCTGAAGTTTGGAATTTATTCTAGCCCTGGCCCATTGACGTGCGGCGGTTATACAGGCAGTTATCAACATGAGCAAAACGATGCCAATTCCTACGCCTCCTGGGGAGTTGACTACCTGAAATACGACTGGTGTTCTTATCGCCGAATTGCCAAAGATACATCTTTGACCGAGCTTAAAAAGCCGTATGAAGTGATGCGTGACGCTCTTGCGAAAGTGGACAGGGATATTGTTTTGAGTATTTGCCAGTATGGCATGGGCAACGTTTGGGAGTGGGGAGATAGCGTAGGCGGCCAGCTTTGGCGAACCACAAACGACATCGCTGATACCTGGGAAAGCATGTCCGATATTGGTTTTTCACAGGTTGATAATGCTCCATACGCAAAGCCCGGCTCGTGGAATGATCCTGACATGCTTGTTATCGGGTGGGTAGGCTGGGGGCCGAATCTTCATCCGACACGGCTAAAACCAGACGAACAGGACACACACGTCAGTCTGTGGTGCTTATTATCAGCGCCGTTGTTGATAGGCTGTGATTTGACCCGTTTAGACCCGTTTACACTTAATTTGATTACCAATGACGAAGTTTTGGCTATTAATCAGGATTCATCAGGAAAACAGGCATATCCTAAAATAAAGGAAGGGCAGATTCAGGTTTGGGTCAAAGATCTTCATGATGGCGGAAATGCTGTTGGCATATTCAATCTTGGCGATGCAGTCACTGATTTTGAAGTAAATTTTGAAGACCTCGGCATCAAAGGGCAAAAGAAATTACGCGACCTATGGCGGCAGAAAGATATTGACCTGCTTAAAGGAAAGCACAGTGTTCGCATAGCACCGCACGGCGTGGTTCTTTTGAAGGTGATTTAGAATTTTGTTTATGGCGCATATTCCATTGGTTTTCAACCCAAATTCCGGTCCACGCGGGAAAGACCCCGATGTGATTTTGGCTGGACTGGAGCAGGGAATCAGAGCACGTATAGAGCCTTTGGAAATGACTTTTCCTTTTGACTATTCAGAAGCTATTGATAGAGCCAAAGCGGCGGAAGTTCCGCTGGTCGTTTGGGGTGGGGATGGCACTATCCACTATGCGGCCAGGGAACTTTTACTGAGAGGATGCCCGGTGCCTTTAGTGGCGGTTCCAGGCGGCAGCGGCAACGGATTGACCGGTGGTCTGCGAACACCGGAAAACCCAACAGGCGCGATTGATAATCTCTTGAAAGGGCGCGAGCTGAGGATAGATGTTGGACGCATTGATGGCGAACCTTTTTTCAATTTAGCGGGATGCGGCTTTGAGGGGGATGTGGCTCATACATTTGATAAATGCGGCAAGGGACGCGGTTTTTTCAATTACGCCAAAACTTCGCTCAAACTGTGGAGTCAGACTGAGCCGCTGAACGTCAAATGGGACGCTGAGCGCATGGATTTACTTGAGGCAAAGACAGGATTGGAGAAATTACGAAAGGCCTGGGTTGCACCAGCTTCAGAGCTTCCAGAGCGGATATGGAGCCTTTGCTTTGCAAATTTGCCTCAGTATGGAAATAGTTTTTGGATTGCCCCTGGCGCGGATCCCACAGACGGAGCGATACAATGGGCATCGCTTGCCAGGCCGAATGTGCTTGATTTGATTACGGAATTGCCGCAGTTGTTCCGCGAGTTCGGTAAAACCAAACTGCGCAGGGAAGGTCGTATCAAAAGGGCTATAGTGCGTTTTGACCATCCGGTGAATTGGCATCTTGATGGGGAACTCGCTCCACCAAGAGACAGGGCAGAAATTACTATAGAGGCAAAAGCGTTCAGGATGATGGTAATTAGAGGATGTCCTTGGAGTTAGGCCGATTTCACATGGAGTTGTCATAAAACATGACTGGGAGGTCATACATGTTTTGCTTACGTCATCCGTTGCTGTGGCTGGTATTTATCCTGTTTGGTCTGCCTGGAATTGCCGCCGCATCTCAGGAAGACCCAAATATAGCAAAGATCATTGAAATCGGAACTAAGGAACCACAAGTAATGAATTGGGTGGATATTTTAGCTAATCGTTTTGGCGGAAGATACACGGGTTCGGACGCTTATTTAAACGCGTCTGACTGGGCTGTTTGGCAGTTTGAGCAGTGGGGTTTAAAGGCCTGGAAAGAAGAAGTTGGTACCATGCCCGTTGGCTTTAACAGAGGGCCTTGGTTTGGAAAAATGAACAAGCCGTATGAAAAGACACTATTTTTCGCAACTCCTTCAATGACCGCCGGCACAAAGGGCGTTCAGACTGGCCATGTTGTAGTTGCGCCGGAAAAACTTGAAGATGTTGCGGAAATGAAAGACAAAATCAAAGGAGCCTGGCTTTTGTGGCCAGGCAAGAGTGAGGGGCTTGCCAGAGATGGTCGCAAAGTCACCGTTATGAGTTTCCTTGTGAAAGCGTGTGTGGACGCTGGCGCATTAGGTACAATACAGTCCGCGCCTGAGCCTCTCAAGGCAATGGATGGCAGCGTGACTTCATGGGATGATTTACCTGTGCTACCGGACATAAAACTCACAGAAAAGCAGTATGACGAAATAAAAGGCTTAGTGGATAAGGGAGAGAGCGTTGAGTTACAGTTCGACATCCGCAATCACTTCAAAATGGGGCCTGTACCATATCACAATGTGATTGCCGTGCTTGAAGGGCGTGAAAAGCCAGATGAATTTGTGGTGGTTGGCGGACACCTTGATAGTTTTGACGCAGGTACAGGCGCAGTTGATGACGGCAACGGAGCTACTTCCGCGATGGAAGCACTTCGGCTACTTGCCAAAGCGGGAGTGAAACCAAGACGGTCTGTAATGACAGTTCTTTTTGCAGCTGAAGAAATGGGACTGTTGGGTTCTATTGACGTGGTAAAGAAGCACCCCGATTGGAATAAAAAAATCAGCCTAGCTATGGCAAGAGATGGTAGTCCTCACGCCATTACGGGCGCCAGTGTACCACCAGCTTGGCACTCAGATTTTGAGCGTTTCACCGCGCCGCTGAAAAATCTCAATCCAAAATTCCCGTTCACGTTACAAAAAAATGAGTTTTCAAGTGTAAGACCGGAAAATGTCGGCGGGACAGATATATCCGTTTATATGCAAGCCGGCATCCCCACCTTGCTGGGTGCGGGCCGCAGTTCCCATAACAATCACAGCTATGGACATATTTGGCACACAGTTTATGACACTTACGACAACATAGTCCCATATTCAGAACACCAACAGCACGCAGCTATCTGCCAGGCCGTTATTGCTTATGGCATAGCGGAATTGCCAAATCAGTTGAGCAGAGAAGGTGTCTATCTTGGAGATGGTCTGTACGCTGATATAACTTTTGGGACGATTGAATCTCCAAAACGTGTAATGGTTCGTTTAGATATTGATGGCGCA
This sequence comes from Holophagales bacterium, assembly GCA_031256155.1. Classification (GTDB taxonomy): domain Bacteria; phylum Acidobacteriota; class Holophagae; order Holophagales; family Holophagaceae; genus WRHW01. The sequence goes on along the minus strand of JAIRRD010000124.1, from coordinate 2,639 downwards.
CCTCTCCAGACAGCCCATTTCCTTGCTGCTGTTGAAGGCAAGGCAGAGCCGCAGCGGGGCGGCCCCAGGGCAAATCCAGTCACCGCGAATGCCAATGCAACACCGCTGGCAAAAGTATTTGCCTCTAAGCCAGGGCTTTTGGAAGCCAGGTTCATGGAAGTTCTGGAGCAGAGCGCCAATATTCCAAAAACAGCCAATAAAAACTTAAAACCAGTAAAAGGCTTACTGGGTTTTACGCCGGACGGATTTGCTATTACTAAAACAAAGATGGCACTTCCAGAGCAATACACGCCAATAGGGTCTGTCATTGCTGTCAGCGAAGGTATGGAATCATTAAAACCAACTGACACACTGAGAAGTCTGCGAATTTATAGAGTTGGTGAGAGCGCAAAGGCCTTTGAAGCTGCTGTAGCTAAAAAAAAAGAGGATACCAATTAGGTGAGTATCGAAAATGTGAATTCATACGTACGCATAGGTGTTGTTACAGTTTCGGACAGAGTCTCCAGAGGCGAATATGAGGATTTATCCGGTCCTGCGATAATAGCCGCACTGAGCGATTATCTGACAAGTTCATGGAAACCGTTGCGGCGCGTGGTTCCTGATGAAAAACACATCATTGAAGAAACTCTTAAAGAATTGTGCGATGTGGAGAGGTGCTGTTTGGTTTTGACCACTGGCGGTACTGGCCCGGCTAAGCGGGATGTCACGCCGGAGGCCACCGCCGCTGTATGCGACCGTATTTTAGATGGTTTTGGCGAGCAAATGCGGTCTGTTTCGCGTTGTTATGTACCCACAGCTATTTTGAGTCGCCAGATAGCTGGTATCAGAGGGCAAGTTTTGATTATCAATTTGCCCGGAAAGCCAAAATCAATACGCGAGTGTTTGGACGCTGTGTTTCCTGCGGTTCCGGACTGCATTGATTTACTGGAAGGCCCAAATCTGGAAACAAATGAAAATGCGATTACAGCATTCAGGCCAAAACAGTGAAAATTGTGACATTATTACAACTTAGAGCTTTTCAACTTTGAAAAATTTGAAAAGGCACGGAGTGCTTAGTTTGCGCTGAGAGTGGAGAGAGCCGCCATCAGCGGGGAGCGGAACGGTGAGCGCAGACGTGAACTGCAAGAAAATGTGCCATTTCAAAGTGAATTTGCTCTAGGATGTACAGATGACTCCAGAGCATGGATACAGCCGCCGATGGGAGATTTTAGCATTCACATCCGTGGGAGCCTTCATGGCTCCGCTTGACGGGTCAATTATCTCTGTAGCGTTGCCAGTAATGGGTTCACAGCTTGGTTTGAGTTTTGAAGGGACTCTTTGGGTTCAGGCAGCGTATTTACTGACTATGGCTGTTCTCTTGATACCATTGGGGCGCTTAGCGGATCAGCGGGGTCGTTTGAGATTTTATTTAACCGGCATAGCACTGTTTACCCTGGGGTCGCTTGGAGCGGCGATGGCAACCGGCAGCACAAGCCTTATTTTAGCCCGAGTACTGCAGGGGTGTGGCGGCGCACTGTTGAGTTCAACATCATCGGCGCTTGTAACAGCAGCTTTTCCACCAAACGAACGCGGAAGGGCAATGGGGATTAACGTCATGTCTGTTTATGCCGGTTTGAGCCTTGGGCCCCCGTTAGGGGGCTTTTTGGTGGATGGTTTGAGCTGGCATTGGATTTTTTTGATAAACATACCCATTGGAATTGCCGTCATGCTGTGGGGATAGCGTTTACGCAGAGCAGTGCCGGAGTCCAGGACTGAACACAAACTGGATACGCTTGGTTCCATGTGGTTGAGTTTGGCAATGATCGCGTTATTGTTGCCCCTCACACTTCATGCGAAATGGGGATGGACATCCGCGCCGGTGTTAGCATTATTTACTGTTTCAATTATTTCTTTTGCCGCTTTCGTCATACGCGAGAAAAACGTCCCTGAACCGTTGATTGACTTGAACCTGCTGCACCGCAATCCGCAATTTGCCCTTGGAAACCTCGCGGCTCTGCTTAACTACATGTCAATTTACGCAGTAGGTCTGTTAACGTCTGTGTGGCTACAGCTAGTGCAAGGCCTGTCTGCAAAATACGCAGGTTGGATTATGCTTGGTCAGCCGGTGGTTCAGTCCCTGTTAAGTCCCGTTGCTGGCAGACTTAGCGATCATATAGGTACGCGCTTTTTAACTTTTATCGGCATGTCAATGACATCATTAGGGATGTTCTTGCTGGCCTGCTTTGCCCAGGGCATGAGTTTTGCCGCAATTATTGCAGCTCTGGCTGTTGTGGGAATCGGCATGGCCTCTTTCAGCGCCCCAAACAGCAGTTCCGTAATGGGTTCTGTAGGGCGGCATCAACTGGGTTTGGCAGGGGCTTTTCTTGGAACCATGCGCGTGGCTGGCATGACACTCAGTGTGGCAATTCTGGGAGGGCTTGCCGCAAGCCATCTTGGAGTGGGCGGATGGCAGTCACTTTTGAAATATGGCTCCGGTGGGTCTGGGGCCGATGCGTTCGTCTGGGGTTATCGTGCAGCAATGTCCACAGGCGCTGTCTTTGCGCTGCTGGGAGCCTTTGCCTGTTTGATCAAACCGCGACATAACGATTCCATGTAAAATGGGTGAGGTATAGCGGTTCCCCTATTGATTAGCAATTTTC
>JAIRRD010000041.1 GCA_031256155.1 Holophagales bacterium | reverse complement strand
TCGCGCTGCCTTGGAGTACCTTGTCTTGCCGAGGCGGGAGAGAGTGTCAGCCAGCCAACTGATTATCGGCAATTTCTGTGTGCATTTTTGCTCACACGCTCCGCATCTTGTGCAAGGGTTCTCTGCCGTCTCGGGGGCAACGCCGCAGACATCATAAAAGAGGTTCAGATTTTTGACAAGTTCCGGCTCACTCCTGTTGTACATCCCCCTACATCCAAACAGGAGGCGGTTCCTCCTTAGCATGTAGGCAGAAACAGGGATGTCCGCTGGACAGCCCTTGCAGTAATCGCAGCCCGTGCAGAAATCTTTTATTTCTCTCAGACCTTTCAATACCCTTGCATGACGCTCTGCTCCCTGCTCTGAATCTTCCTCGCAGACTGCACTGATGTTCTCATACAGCTCGGCCTCCTTGCTGATGCCTGAAAGTAGTATATTCACCGCTGGATGCGCCTTGGCGAAGCGCAGGGCAGAAACAGCGATGCTTTCCTCGCCATTTCTCGCAAAGTCAAAAAAATCGGGATTCTGCGCTATCAGTCCGCCGCCCAGGGGGTTCATAACGGCTACACCCACGCCATGCTTTTGGGCACTATCCAGCGCAGGCAGCATCTGGGCGGCGTTGAGGAGCGAATAGGAAAGGGTGACACCTTCAAAGACCCCGCTCTCAATTATTTTTGTGGTTTCGTCCAAGGGGGCGTGTATGGAGCAGCAGATGTGGTCAATGATGCCCTCGGCCTTCATTTTCAGTGCGCCGTCATATACCCCGCCGCTCTGCATTATTTTTTTAAATTCATCGTATCCCTTGACGCTCCAGCAGACAAAGAAGGCTGCCTTTTGCAGGCCCATCGTTTTGAGCTGCATTTCCACGCGCCGCCTTGCTTCTTCCGCTGTTTTGTCTGTGTCATTGCTCACCTTGACGGTTACGGCGAAAGGCTTTTTTGTCTGCCTGAAAGCCAGTCCCAGCACGGACTGCGCCGCCCCGGCGGAGTAGTTGTAGCCTACGTCTATGTAGTCCATGCCAGCGTCAAGTGCCTTGCAGACAAGCTCCGCCGCTCTTTCAATGGCGGGTTCGTCCTTGGGGTCATTTATCGCAAAGCGCGAAGCACCCAAACCAAGTGGAAAATAGCCGTCAAAAATAGTCATGATGGGCATAGTTTAGCACATATCAGGCTTCCTCCTATATAGACATTTTCGCTTGTATTGCTCGCTTATGTGGGTAGGCAGCTTAGAGCAGTTTAGCTTTTCAAAGTTAAACTGCTCTAGTGTCCACGCCCTATAGCGATTTCAGCTACAATAAACTTGAACCGCTATAGTCGTTTAACTTGTGGAACTTTGAGTTCCACAAGTTAAACGACTATATGTACAATAAGACATGTAAGGACATAGAAACATGCCTGAAAGCGCAATGCCAGAAAAAGCTATAGACAAATTCATGTTTTACGGTGCTGGTCAATACGCCAAAAAAAACCTGGGGGCATGGCTGGTCAGGGGGCTTGTCCCCCTTTGTTTTTCGGACGCAGACGAGGGACTGCACTATAAAAAAATCAGCCCGCTCAAGCCGGCCCGGACAGAGTTTGACATATTGCCGCTGAAAGAGGCTCTGGAGCTATGTCCAGACGCAGACATATACGTTACCATCAACATAGAGGCCGACCCAAGGGCATACGATGATATTCGCGACTACATTATCAGCCACGGAGTCGCGCCGGAAAGAGTTGGCCCTGTCCCAAGTGAGCCTAACGGCAAAAAGTGCATTTTTTACGGAATAGGTCAAAACGCGCGCATTTACCTTGAACGATGGGTGCTTAGCGGGATAGTACCAATTTGCTTCGCTGATTCAAATCCCAAAAAGCATCACACAGTGATGCGGATTTCAACTGCCAATGTTGACGGCGAGTTTGACATACTCCCTATACATGAGGCACTGGGTCGCTACCCAGACGCTTTCCTTTTTATAACAACCGACCCGGAATCTTACGATAGCACATATGAAACCCTGTTGGCTAAAGGTGTTCCTCCCGGGCGCATCGGCGCTCCGCCACAGCATTGCCCACTAGTTGGACACCAGTTCGTTTTGAATGGAAGCTCCACGTTCTGCATTTGTTACCAATATGGAAACGACGAGAATATTCAGGCTGTCGGAAAGATAAAAGAGGATGTTCAAAATTATTATGCACACTGCGGACAGCTTAGGGACGACCTCAACAAAGGGAAACTGACAAGCTGCACTGGATGTCCCTCCCTGCGCCTCGGCCCTTCAAGCGAGGAGTTAGCAATAAATGTGGTTTGCCTGGGTTCTGGCATGCCTGGAGCTACAAAGTGCAATTTTAATTGCTTCTATTGCGTTCATGGGCTGAATTATGAAAAAAAGGGCTATGGGCGAAGAGATGAGTTGGATAATATATTGGAAATACTGCAATATTTTGCTAAAAATGAAGATCTTCATTTTTTGAACTACGCAGCGGCAGAAATAACCATTTCGCCCTATCGGGCAGAAATACTCAAACTCCTGAAAGAAAACAAATGGAGAGGTGTATTCAACTCAAACGCCTCTTGCTATATAGAAGAGCTGAAAGACCTGTTAAGCGAAAAAGACTTTTACTTGCTAGTAAGCCTGGATTCCGGCACACCCGATACCTTTGCCAAATTGAAGGGTGTTGACGCTTTCCATAAAGTTGTTGATAATCTTAAAAAATATGCGTCATCGGGAGGATTGATACGTCTCAAATATGTTGTCCTTAACGACATTAACTGCGGCAAGGCGGATCTCAATGGTTTTATTGCAATAGCGAAAAGTCTCAATGCTATGATTGCGTTTTCGTGGGATATCCGCAGTAATTATACGTCTTACTCTGATGGCCAGTATGACGCAATTTCCTACATGGTCAGACAATGTATTTCTAGTAATATACCCTTTTATTTTCCCTATAATACACCCGAATATAGAGACAGGCTGGAAAAAGATGGCCTGTATCCCAGCAAAAAATGATTAAAGAATTAAGGATAAAAACATGGCGGTAATTAATCCCAAAAACTTCATTTTTTATGGTGCTGGGCAACATGCAAAAAAAAATCTGGGACATTGGCTGGCCAGAGGCCTTGTTCCCCTTTGCTTTTCGGACTCAGACGAGGGCCTGCACCACCAAAAAATCAGTCCGCAAAAGCCATCCAGGACAGAGTTTGAAGTGTTGCCGCTGAAGGCGGCCCTGGAGCTATGCCCGGACGCTGACGTCTATGTCACCATCAACATAGAGGCCGACCCCAAGGTGTACAATGACATTCGCAATTACATTATCAGCCACGGAGTCGCACCGGAAAGAGTTGGCCCTGTCCCAAGTGAGCCAACCGGCAGAAAGTGCATTTTTTACGGCGCTGGCCTGTATGCGTACGAATTCCTTGAAAGGTGGGTATTTGCCGGGATAGTGCCAGTCTGCTTCGCCGACTCCAATCCACAGAAGCATTATACAAAAATGCGTATTTCAAAAGACTATGTCGGGGGCGAGTTTGAGGTGTTGCCAGTGCAAGAGGCGCTGAACCGCTATCCAGATGCCTTCCTGTATATAACGACCGACCCCGAATCTTACGATGCCGCCTACGACGGTCTGATTGCCAAGGGCATTCCGCCTGAGCATATCGGCGCCAAACCACAGCATTGCCTGTTAGTAGGACACCAGTTTTCCTTAAATGGCAGCTCCACCATCAACATCTGTTACCGACTTGGGCCAGCCGAGCAGATTCAGGTAGTTGGAAGTATAGAGGAAGACGTAAAGAATTATTATACATACTCTGAGAGACTCAGGAGCGACCTGAACAAGGGAAAACTAACGAGCTGTTCTGGCTGTCCTGAGCTGCACCCTGGACCCTCAGATGAAGAATTAACAATAGGGTCAGTTTCTGTATCTTCTGGAATGCCGGGTGCGACGAAGTGCAATTTTAAGTGCTTCTTTTGCTGCCACGGGATGAATTTTGAAAAAAAGGTACACGAGCGAAGCGAGGAACTGGACAACGTATTGGAAATACTGGAATATTTTGCAAAAAATGAAGAAGTTCGCTACTTGCACTACGCAGCAGCGGAAATAACGATTTCGCCCTATAGAATAGAAATACTCAAGCTCCTGAAGAAAATGGACTGCCGTATTATGATTTCTACGAATGCCTCCTCCTATTTAGAAGAGCTGAAGGAGCTTTTAGAAGATAAAAACAAATTTCTGCTTGTGAGCCTGGATTCAGGCACGCCGGAAACCTTTATCAAAATGAAGGGCGTTGATGCTTTCTATAAAGTTATCGAAAATCTCGAAAAATATGCTTCCACCGGCAGCGTAATTAATCTCAAATACATAGTTTGGGAAGGCATCAACTGCAACGAAACAGACATGGACAACTTTTTAGCAATAGCAGAAAAAATTAATGCTACTGTTGAAATTTCATGGGATATTCGTGAAAAAATTCCGACTTTTTCTGATATCCAGTACTGGGCTGTGGCATATTTAGCCAGACAATGCCAATTGAGGAACAGACCCTATATCGTTTCTTTCGACACAGTTGATTACGTTGACAGGCTGAAAAAAGACGGCTTGTACCCCACTATGGTAAGCCATAATTTAGAATGGCGTTTCCCAAAGAGTTCTTCAAATGGGGAGATAAAGAAAAATGGCAGAAAAGGTTGACTCAAACAAATTCATATTTTACGGTGCAGGCCAATACGCCCAAAAAAAACTCAGGTCATGGCTCGCCAGAAACATTGTCCCCCTTTGCTTTTCGGACGCAGACGAAAGCCTGCACTACAAAAAGATCAGTCCGCCCAGACCAGCCCAGACCGAGTTTGACATATTGCCACTGAAAGAGGCCCTGGAGCTATGCCCGGATGGTGACATTTATATTACTATAGATACAGAGTTCTGTCCCAAGACATACAACGATATTCGCGATTACATCATCAGTCAGGGTATCGCGCCGGCGAGGGTTGGACCTGTCCCAAACGAGCCTACACCTAGGAAGTGCATTTTTTACGGAGCCGGTATATATGCACAAAATAATCTTGAGCAGTGGGTGTTTGACGGGATTGTGCCTGTATGCTTCGCCGATTCCAACACGCAAAAGCATTATACAAAGAAACATATCTTGCCCGCCCGTGACGGAGAATTTGAGGTACTGCCCGTGCATGAGGCACTGGATCGCTATCCAGATGCCTTTCTTTATATAACTACAGAGCCCGAATCCTATGACATCGTCTATGATAGCCTAGTTGCTCAGGGTGTCCCACCTAAGCGTATAGGCGCACCGCCCCAACATTGCCGATTAATTGGGCATAGTATTGTTATTGATGGACGAACCACAACCAGAACATGTTGCACTTGGAAGACGGTCGAGTTGTTTCGAGCCGTAGGAAAGATAAAAGAGGATGTCAAAAATTATTATACGTGCTGTGAGCGGCTGAGGAGTGACCTGAACAAGGGAAAAATAACTTGCTGCACCGGCTGTCCCGAGCTACAACCCGGGACTTCAAACGAGGAATTGAAAATAAACCATGTTGACCTGATTGCTGGAATACCTGGTATCACGAAGTGCAATTTTAAGTGCTTCTATTGTAACTCTGAAATGAGTTTCTCAAGAGAGGCACACGAACGAAGTGAAGGATTGGATAACATATTGGAAATACTTCAGTACTTTGCAACAAATGAAGAGGTTCGCCATTTGGATTTTTCAGCGGGGGAGATAACTATTTCGCCGCATAGAGTCGAGATTTTCAAGTTCCTGGAGGGAAAAGACTGGAAAGTTACAGTGTTTACAAACGTTTCCTGTTATGTCGAAGAACTAAAGGATGCGTTGAGCAAAAACAATTTTTGTTTAATTACTAGTTTAGATTCTGGTACCTCAGAGACCTTTGCCAAAATAAAGGGCGTTGATGCTTTTCAAAGAGTTGTTGATAATCTTGAAAAATATGCTGCATCAGGAGGAGAAATTACTGTCAAATACATAGTCTTTGACGGCATTAATTGCGGAGCGCCTGACCTGGATGGCTTTATAGCAGTGGCAGAGAGGATAAAAGCTAATGTAGCTATCTCGTGGGATTCGCGTTTTCTGTGCAGGGCTTATTCTGATAACGAGTACAGGGCTGTTTCATATTTGGCAAAACAATGTATTTCTCGAAACATTCCCTTTCACGTAGGTGCCTCGACAGTTGAAGATATGCTTAGGCTGGAAAAGGACGGATTCTATCCAGTAGGTTCGGATAATTCAACTAATGAGGGTATTCAAAAAGGGATTATGTACGATGTTTTGCGTAAGTACAGATCAGACAATGATGAGAACAGTTTTTACTACTATATTAAAAAGGAAAAGCTGAAAAAAATGGTTAAAAAAATAAATACAAGTAGATTCATCTTTTATGGCGCAGGTCAATACGCCCAAAAAAATCTAAATTCATGGCTCATCAGGGGCCTTGTCCCCCTTTGTTTTTCGGACGCAGACGAAAGTCTGCACTACAAAAGTATTAGTCCACTTAGACCGGCTCAAACCGAGTTCGACATATTGCCGCTGCAAGAGGCACTGGAGCTATGCCCGGACGCTGACATTTATATTACCATAGACATAGATGCCGATCCAAAGACATACGATGACATTCGCAATTACATAATCAGCTATGGCGTTGCGTCTGAGAGAGTTAGCCCTGTTCCAAACGTGCCTACCGGCAATAAGTGCATTTTTTACGGCGCAGGCGTACATGCATATCATCATCTTGAGTGGTGGTTGTTTAACGGGATTGTGCCAATTTGCTTCGCCGATTCAAATCCCCAGAAGCATCATACAGTGATGCGAATTTCAACTGTAGCTGTTGACGGCGAGTTTGACATACTCCCCGTGCATGAGGCGTTGGAACGCTATCCAGATGCTTTCCTGTATATAACAACCGAACCCGAATCCTACGACACCACCTATGACAATCTGGTAGCCAAGGGCGTTCCGCCTTGGCGCATCGGTGCCCCGCCACATCATTGTCAGCATATAGGACAACAGATTGACTTAAGAGGATGCACAGCGTTCTCTATACCTTGCGGCTATAGCCCACACTTGTACTGGCCTGCAATCGGAAAGATTAAGGAAGATGTCCGGGATTACTATAAACACTGCGAAGCGCTAAGGAACGATCTGAACAAGGGGAAATTGACTGATTGTACTGGCTGCCCAGAACTCCGCCCGGGGTCATCCAATGAGGAACTAAAACTAAAATTTGTCAGCTTATCCTCTGGAATGCCGGGAGGCACAAAATGTAATTTTAAGTGCTTTAATTGTAATCATGGATTGAATTATGAAAAAAAAGCTCACGGGCGGAACAAAGATATAGATGATATTTTACTAATACTGCACTACTTTGCAGAAAATGAAGAACTTCGCCGATTAGAATTTGCAGCTGGAGAAATAACTATTTCGCCACACAGGGCAGAAATACTTAAACTACTAAAAACAAATAAATGGAAAGGAGTGTTGTTTACAAATGCATCTTGTTATGTCGAAGAATTAATGGAGTTGTTGAGTGAAAGAAATTATAGCTTGCTTGTGAGTATGGATGCCGGCACCCCCGAAACATTTGCAAAGATAAAGGGTGTTGACGCTTTTCACAAAGTTGTTGAAAACCTGGATAAATACGCTTCCTCAGGAGGACAAATCTATCTCAAATACATAGTCTTTGACGGCCTCAACTGCGAGAAGACTGACTTGGACGGCTTTGTTGCCATTGCGGAAAAAATAAATACCCCGATCTCAATTTCCTGGGATTCTCGTAATAATTATATAAATTATTGCTCTGAGCTTCAGTATGAAGCGATTTCCTACTTGGCGAGGCGGTGTATTTCGCGGAATATCCCCTTCGATTTATTCTATCATGCACATACATACATTGATAGGCTGAAACGAGAAGGTTTGTATCCCGTGGATTCCGGTATTCCAAGTATAAACAGGCCCACCAAGTGATTAGCATAATTTTCACCACTTATTATGCAGGGTAAAATAGCAGAGCTTCTTGTGTGCTTTATTGAACAACAACCAACATGAAAGGGTAGATAAAAATGGCCAAGAAAATAGATACAAACAAATTCATATTTTACGGCGCGGGACAATATGCCCAAAAGAACCTGAGACCGTGGATTCTCAGGGGTTTGGTTCCGCTGTGTTTTTCAGACGCGGACGAGGGTCTGCACTACAAAAAGCTCAGTCCACTAAGGCTGGTCAAAACAGAATTTGACATATTGCCGCTGCAAGACGCGCTGAAGCTATGCCCAGATGCTGACATATACGTCACCATTAACATAGAGGCTGCTCCCAAGGTGTACGATGACATTCGCAATTATATCATCAGTCATGGAGTAGCACCGGAAAGAGTTGGCCCTGTCCCTCAAGAGCCAACTGGCAGAAAGTGCATTTTTTACGGCTCTGGCCTATATGCCTATCAACACCTTGAACGGTGGCTACTTAGCGGAATTGTGCCAATTTGCTTTGCCGATTCCAATCCCAAAAAGCATCATACAGTGATGCGAATTTCAACTGCAAATGTTGACGGTGAATTTGAAGTGCTACCCATCCACGAGGCACTGAACTGCTATCCAGATGCCTTCCTGTATATAACGACAGAACCCGAATCCTACGATGCCGCCTACGACGGTCTGATTGCCAGGGGCATTTCGTCTGAGCGCATCGGCGCTCCGCCACAGCATTGTCCAGCTATAGGGCAACGCATTAATATACTGGGATGCTCTGCTCTCTCTCTATGTTGCCGCTATAATCCACAGCCTTACTGGCCGGCAGTCGGAAAGATAAAGGAATCTGTCCAAGATTACTACAAACACTGCGAAGTACTGAAGAACGATTTGAACAAGGGGAAATTGACAGAATGTACCGGCTGCCCCGAACTACGCCCGGGGCCATCAAGCGAGAAATTAAAATTAAAAATTGTCAATCTAGCTTCTGGAATGCCAGGCGCCACAAAGTGTAATTTTAAGTGCTTTAATTGTAGTCATGGATTGAATTTTGAAAAAAAGACGCACGAACGGAACGAGAATATGGACGATATATTGAAAATACTTCACTATTTTGCAGAAAATAAAGAAATTCATTATTTAAATTTTGGGGCTGCAGAAATCACTATTTCACCTTACAGGGAAGAAATTATCCGACTCCTAAAAAGAACTAAATGGAAAGGATTGATATACACCAACGCCTCCTGCTATGTCGATGAATTAGCGGATTTGTTGAGTGAAAAAAATTATAGCTTGATCGTGAGCCTGGATGCTGGCACTCCCAAGACTTTTGCCAAGGTCAAGGGCATTGACGCTTTCGAAAAAGTCATTGGAAACCTCGAAAAATATGCTACCACAGGCGGATCGATCACGCTCAAATACATAGTCTTTGATGGCCTCAATTGCGAAAAGGATGACTTGGACGGCTTTATCGCAACTGCAGAGAAGATAAATGCGCCGATTTCAATTTCTTGGGATAGCTATAATAATTTTATAAAATATTACTCTGACTCCCAGTATGAAGCAATTTCTTATTTGGCACGACAATGTATTTCGCGTAACATTCCCTTTGAATTTTTCCACAATGAATATCTTCTTGTAGAAAGATTGAAAAGAGAAGGGTTATATTCATATTCTGTTGCTTCCAAATTCACTGCTCTTGATGTACCTCTCACATAATTAATAAATACTATGAGTCAAACTAACAGCAAGGCTTTTCAAGTTTTTCGTCCAGCAGAAGCCAAACAAGGAAAGGCCAGAGATACATGACTGAAAAAATAGATACAAGCAAATTTATCTTTTACGGCGCGGGACAATACGCCCAAAAGAACCTCAGACAGTGGATACTCAGGGGGCTGGTTCCACTATGCTTTTCAGACGAAGACGAGGGTCTGCACTATAAAAAGATTAGTCCACACAAACCCGCTAAGACCGAATTTGACATCATGCCACTGAAAGACGCGCTGGAGCTATGTCCGGACGCTGATGTCTATGTCACCATCAACATAGAGGCCGACCCCAAGGTGTACAATGACATTCGCAATTACATAATCAGTCATGGAGTAGCACCGGAAAGTGTAGGCCCTGTTCCGAGTGAGCCAACCGGCAGGAAGTGCATTTTTTACGGCTCCGGCCTATATGCTTATCATCACCTTGAACAGTGGGTGCTTAGCGGGATTGTGCCAATTTGTTTCGCCGATTCCAACCCTCAGAAGCATGGTACAAAGATGCGAATTTCAACCGCAAATGTTGACGGTGAATTTGAGGTGTTGCCCATCCACGAGGCACTGAACCGCTATCCAGATGCCTTTCTGTATATAACGACTGACCCCGAATCCTACGATGCCGCATACGAGGGTCTGATTGCCAGGGGTGTTCCACCTGGGCGTATCGGCGCTCCGCCACAGCATTGCCTGTTTATAGGACACCAGTTTCTTTTGAGCGGCAGTTTTGGCTTTTCATTATGTTGCAATTATGGTCTGCACGAGCAGTGGTCGGCTGTTGGAAAAATCAGAGAGGATGTCAGGGATTACTACAGGCGCTGCGAGACGCTCAGGAGCGATCTGAACAAGGGGAAATTGACCATCTGCACTGGCTGCCGCAACCTCAGCCCTGGAGCATCAAATGAAGAATTAAAAATAACCACGGTTACACTTGATTCTGGAATGCCGGGGGCCACTAAGTGCAATTTTAAGTGCTTCTTCTGTTTTCATGGGATGAATTTTGAAAAAAAGACGCACGAGAGGAGCGAGAATCTGGATAGTTTGCTGGAAATACTGCACTACTTTGCAGAAAACGAGGCGGTTCGCCAGTTAAACTATTCAGCAGCAGAAATTACCAATTCGCCTGACAGAGTCGAAATCCTCAGGCTCCTGAAAGAAAAAAAATGGATTGGAGAGATGAACTCAAACGGTTCTGGCTATGTTGAGGAGATGAAAGAGTTACTGAGCGAAAACAATTATTGGTTAATTACAAGTATGGATTCCGGCACACCCGAGACCTTTGCCAGGGTAAAGGGCGTGGATGCTTTTCATAAAGTTGTTGAGAACCTCGAAAAATATGCCGCCTCCGATGGGCAGATTTACATCAAGTACATTCTTCTGGAAGGCATCAACTGCGGCGTGCCGGACCTGGAAGGCTTTGTTGCTGTGGCAGAAAGAACAAAAGCCAATGTGATTATTGCCTGGGATATGCGCAACAAGTTTACAGCTTTTTCTGAGAGCCAGTATGAGGCGGCGGCATATATGGCCAGACAGTGTGTTTCGCGAAACATTCCCTTCGTCTTTCGCTTCGACACGCCCGAATATAAGAATCGCCTGAAGTCTGAAGGCCTGTATCCCGAAAACTTAACGCTTCATCACTAGGCGGAGCAGACATGATAAGCACAGTTTTCTTCACGATGGCCTACAACGCAGAGGAAACGCTTGCGCGCGCTATTGAAAGTGTCCTGGGCCAGACCCGCAGTGATTTTAAGTACTTCGTGCTGGATAACGGTTCGACTGATAATACGGGGAGAATTATCAAGGAGTACGCTAAAAACGACAAGAGAGTAATATATTTAAAGATACACAAAAATGATATCCGAAACGGCGGATTGTTTTTTTACACGCTATCTGAATCAACCAGTGCCAAGTACATTGTCTGGTGCGATGCGGACGATGAATATACGGATGATTTCCTGGAGAATATGGTCAATTTTTCAGAAGAAAACAATCTGGATATTGCCGTATGCGGATACGAAAAAATTGACAGCCGGACAAACCAGGTACTCAAACGCAGGGTACTGGATGAAAACCTTGTGCTTTACGGCACTCTGCTTGCCAGTGAATTTATGCAGTACAGGGGGTTCACACCTTTTTTATGGGGTAAATTATATACTGTTCAAAATATGAAGATACACACACATGCTGCGCTAAAAGCAGACAGTATTTATGCCGATTCATCAGACCGTATTTGCAAAGATTCAATTTATAGATTGCTAAACTTTCGTATGGCTGACAGGGTTGGGATTTTGGGAAAAGCAATGTACAAATATTATCAATACCCACATTCAGCGTCAAACACGGATATCGAAGCCAGCCTGAACAGTTATAAAGACCTGTGGGAGGCAACT
>JAIRRD010000044.1 GCA_031256155.1 Holophagales bacterium | reverse complement strand
GACTGGAACCGTCGCTTTGACCACATGCAGCAGCACACTGGTCAGCATCTACTCACCGCTGTAGCGCATGACCATTTCGGTTGGGCTACTACAGCGTTTCATTTGGGGCCTGAACTCTGTGATATTGAACTTGATGCACCCCAAATCACGCGCCAGCAACGTCATGAACTGGAAGAAGCCGTTATAAATGAAATTATTGCCGCAAGAAACATTCGTACATCATGGGTAACTCAGGAAAATTACAAAACGTTGAATGTGCGCTCACGCGGCCTGCCCGATGGTCATCAGGGCGATGTCCGTCTGGTGGAGATACAGGGTTTGGACGTAAATACATGCGGAGGAACTCACCTGGCCTCAACATCGGAACTTGAATGCCTGAAGCTGCTTGACACGGAAACGATTCGCAGTGGAACGCGACTGTTTTTCATCTTTGGCAAGAGGCTCCGCGACCGCATGGAAGCTCATGAACAGCGTGGCTATCAACTGAGGACTATTTTAGGACGTCCAGATAATGCTCTGGTTGCCGCTATTGAACAACGTCTCGCTCACGAAAAGGACTTAGAACGCTCCCTGCGCCACGCGGAGGATGAATTGGCCGCCCTGTACGCGAAATTCTTGATTATGGAACCCGAAACCCTGCTAACCCATCACTTTGAAAACAAAGACGCTGGTTTTTTGCAAAAAATCGTTCGTCTGCTGCTTGAGCTTGATAATAACCGCGCAGTCTTTGTGACCGCCGAAAAAGATGGCAGCGCCTTTTTCAGTCTTGCTGCCGGAAGCGCTTGTGAAGCCGACATTCCAAAGCTAGGCCGTGAAGCTACTGCCGTACTGAATGGAAAAGGCGGTGGATCAGGTAGGCAATTCCAAGGTAAATTCGGGAATTTAAGCAAACTGCATGAAGCGATAGCTGTTTTGCGCGCTAGTGTGACATAGACTGAGCCACATTAGTGTTGCGTCCTATAATTATCTACTCATTTACCACCGCAAAGCCGATATAGCGGTTTAAGTTATTTTATTTGAACTGCTATATTCCATGTGAACTGCCACATTTCACATGAAATTGCTATATTCTATTGACTATGCCGACACTAACGCATGGGATCAAATTAGGCACTGCCGTCTGGAAAGATGGCTTTTCGGAGCGCCGCGCACTGGTTGCGTGTCTGCCCGGCGATGTGGGCCGCGTAGTTGACATTAATCGCATTGAGAGAATTCGCCTAGCTAAATTGGGTGAGGGCCGGGCTGAGGCTGTGGCCGATGCTCTAGTGCCTTCCAGCCTCCGCCAATTACTCGAAAGTGGGCCGCATGGATTTCAAAGGGCGGCACAAGCACTTTCATACGCATATAAATGGCATCAAAAGACAGGTCTTCCAGAGGAATTTGCGCCGTTTCCGGGCTCTTACAAATTGTTGCCCTGTCTCCCAAGGCCGCTCGCAGTCAGGACAAGCCTTGGGCATTTCTTGGATCGCTTGACCATTCAAGGCCCAAGGGCGATATTACCGGCCATATCAGAACCCACAATAGCTATAGTAGGCTCTACCGAAGAAAAATACGCAGGCTGCTGTATTGCCGCTAATAGCCCCATTGGTCCCATAATTGGCGCTTGGTTGTACGTTGGTCAACTGCCCCAATGCGATATTTTCGTTGAAATTGGAACCTATAAAAATTCAACATCAACCGACATCTGGGCAGACCTAACGCTGCCGTCGCTACGTCCGGCGGAAGTCTTTCTGTTGCCCGCGCCAATGCTGAGACTGCCTAATAATATTTCACCAAAAGACAAAATCACTATTGAAACCTCATTCGACCGTCTTGAAATCAATTACGGATCCGACCCCGTTCATCCTACTGTGCAATAGCTTCACGCGCCGGAAATATATAGCAATTCCATGTAAAATGTGCCATTTAACATGGAATTGCTACATTATGAGATAATGTAACAATGCAGTATCTCAGAGTTTTTTTAGCGCAATGGCGCCGCTGGTTTATGGTAATCCTATTGTTGGGAGTGACATGCACATTTGCTTTTCGCTTCAGTGGCAGGCTGTATGACTTGGGGTGGCTCACGGCCGGGTTGTTGTGCGGCTTTGTCATAGTTGGTTTGGCTGTGCTTTGCAGACAGATTTGGATATTGCCGCGAATTTTAAGACGAGTGGATATCATGTGGGCTTCAGGCGCTCCGGTTGCGGAAGTGCTGGCTGTTTCCAGACCATTGATCGTTGGCGTTGGGGAAGTTGGATACAGAGGCAGGATTCTCAGAGCCTGGGCTTATTTTGCCTGCGGGCAACGTGACCTTGCCGTTACAGAAGCCGTGTCGGCTCATCTGGCCAGGCAATCGTGGCACATCAGATGGTTGGTGCACGGTTGCTACAGATTGAGGGCGTTTGGGTGGCTTTGGCCCGAAACAGCTCTTATTGCGCTTGCGCCGAACCTTCCACATGTATGCTGGCTTAGAACGGAAAAGGCTGCCTCTGCAAAAGACGATGCCTCAGAGCCGCTGATTTGGGAACTTTTGCTGGAGTGTGTCCCGTGCGCTTCAGACGATCCATTGTTTTTAGATGCGTGTATGACACGGGCTTTGAATCGTTTGACATTTAACCAGACCAAACGCAGCACTCCGGTTTCAGGTCCAGAGGCGCGGGCGCTTCTGGAGCGCTCTATGACCCTGCTTATGCACAGACATAGCGACCCCCGTCTGCCTTGGGATAGATGTGCCTTGGCGAATTATCTTCTGCGGGAGCGGCGTCATGCGTCAGTGCTGGCGCTTTGTGGCGGACTGCCTCCGGCTTTTCGCTCGGTGGACTTATGGCTGGTGGAATCGCGCACTTGGGGTGAACTGGGGGATATAGACAGTGCGTGGGCAGCCATAGATGCCGCTGTTAGAGTGCATCCTGATTCACATAAACTCTGGATGGAATATTATCAAATTGCCATGGCTCGCAAAGATGGCATAGCAGCCCGTAAATCTCTTGAACAAGCTCATAAATACATTGGCAAACAGACCTTTGGGCCTGATCGTTGGGAATATGAAATGGCTAGAGCGGAGTATTTATTCTGGGTAGAGGGGAAATCAGACGCGGCTTGGGTGCGCTTGGCCGCCGTGCCGGAAAAATTTTTAAAGAATCGCCGCCCCAGACTCAAGGCTCAAATCCTTTTGTCAAAGGCTTCCTTTGAGGAAGCCTATAAAAAAATATCTGATCTCTTAACAGCCCAGCCAGACGACACGGAACTACAGATCATGCAGGCAGAGGCTATGGCAGGTATGGACGCTTGGGAGGCGCTTTTACCCCACTTGGATTCTATGGGGGATAATGCACGTGGGCGAGCAGATTACTGGCGCCTTAAGGGCCTTACGAATAAACATTTGGGAAGTCTTGGCCAGTCCAGAGAAGATATTGAACGTGCCGCATGGATGGAGCCTTTTAATCTCCGCTATGTGATTGATGCGGGCTACGCCTGCGTTGAACTGGGCGAACATACACGCGGCGAGCAACATTGGAGAAGGGCACTCAAACTTGACTCATTCAATAGAGAGGCGCTCGTGCGATTGGCGGAATCCAGAGAAATACATCATGACATTCCTGCAGCCAAGGCATTATTGAGAGAATGTCTGACACATCATCCAGATTTTCAGGCAGCCCAAGAAATGCTACTTAGGTTGGATACTAATTAATACCAAGTTATAGCGGTTTAACTTTTCGTAGTTAAACCGCTATGCCGGGATTCGCTTGCGAATCACGGCCGCTCATAGTCCATAGGCGAGCTTGGCTCGCCGTAAATGGACTATGAAAGCGCAAATTGCTATACGATCAAAAAAATCGCAACTTGGTATGACATAGCAGTTCAACTATAAATAAGCTGAACTGCTATATAATATCTATAGCCCAAACAAGTGGGCATTCAAGAGAAGGAGACGGTCATGGTGGGACATTGGTTGGTTTTAGGACTGGCAACCTGTTTGGTTGGTTTGTCGAGTTCTCAGCAAGACGAAAAAATGCCGGCACAGCAAATCAAACCGGAAGAACTTACATTGGAAAAGTTATTTCGCACTAGATCCTACGCGGGGCAACAGGCCAGGGGAGTTTCTTTCAGTCACCAGGACAGGTATTTGGCTTATTTGTGGAATCCGTATGGCGAAAATGGGACTGACCTGTACATTTACGATACACAGAATGGGCAAACCAAGCGTGTTACGTCTTTGGATTTAATGAAATCCTTTGACGCGCCAGAGACGATTGAGCGATTTCAAAAAAAAGCCGCTGATCGTGAAAAACAGCTTGATGAATCCCAAGCCAAAGTGGAAGCCCAGGCCGCTTACTTAGAAGGCTCAAAAATTGATTTAGACAAGTGGGATAAAGCCGCGATTGAGGTTTTAAAGAAGGAAGCAGATAAAAAACAGCCTGAAAGGACAAACAACACTGATAGAAGCGACACAAAAAAAACTGATGACTCAGCCAAGCAAGAAAAGGAAAAAGAATTCTGGGAATGGCGGGATGAGCTGAAGAAAAAGCAGGAAAAGGACAGCGTAAAGGTGGGAGATACATATCCTGGCGTAACAAATTTTAATTGGGCGCATAGAGCTGACGAATTGATTTTTTCGTACAGAGGCGATTTGTTCCGCTACACCATTGATACGGAAAAAACAGACCGTCTCACCAACACAGACAGAACGGAGCGGTTGATAGGATACACTCCTGGCGATGACGGATATATTTTCCAGGATGGAACCAGTATTTTTAGTGTAAATTTCAACAGCGGCCGCCAAGTTCAATTAAACCGTGCGCTGGTTTTTGGTGATGATGCCACGAAGAAATACAACATTCAAAACACCACCCTTTCTGAGGATGGTAAATGGATGGCCATAGGAGCGCAGCTTCAGGAAGAAGGCGCAACTGGAGGGACTGGGGGAAGGGGGCAAGGTCAAGGAGGTCAGTCTCAGGGAAGTAGGGGCGGCAGGCAAGTTCAAATCATGGACTACACAAAGCGTTTTGCCGAATCCAAGCAAGTACAGCGCGAAGTCTCTGATGATAGATTGAGAACACCCGCAACGGCAATTTATATCCGCAAGGTGGATGAAGCCCCAACCCGCCAGCCAGATCCAATATTTACCAATGATGGTGGCGATGTCTGGTTTGAAAGAACTCCCATATCTTTCTCTAAAGATGGCAGCAAGTACACCTTCGCCACCTGGGAGAGAGAGAAAGACATCTTAAAGGTTTATATGGGGAATACCAGTGAAACGAAAAAACCGGAAGTAGTCATAGAACGCAAAGGAGATGTCGGTCACGAAGTGGTTACTTCACTGGCGCCAAGATTTACCCCAGATGGCAAAACCTTGGTGGTGGTGCTGGATGAACAAACAGGGTTCCGTCAGCCCTGGGCTATGGACGTTGCCACCAAGTCATTTAAGCCGGTATTGAAAGGTCATTTTGAAGCACACACAATATTGGGCTTTACTCCTGACAGTGCGTCCATGTTCTTGCTTGCCAATAAGGACGATTTTGCGGCCATGAATGTTTATCAGGTCAGCATAACCTCTGGTGCAATCAAACTTGTGGGAAAGGCTGGCGACTACCACAGGAACCCGTCGGTATCTGAAAATGGAACCAAGGTTGCCATGAATTCCGGCAACTGGATAAAGCGAAATGAATTGCATGTTGTTGACATTGCGAGCAAAGACATAAAGACCCTGACCAACAGCCATGATCTGGAAT
>JAIRRD010000008.1 GCA_031256155.1 Holophagales bacterium | reverse complement strand
AGGCTATCAAGCCACAAAATACCTGATTGACAATGGTCATAAAGATATTTTGATTCTTTGCGGCCCTTCCTATATCTCCAGCGCCAGAGAGAGGCTTGCTGGATACAAACGTGCTTTCATGGAAGCGCGCCTTAAGATAAAGCCAAAGTTGATCCGTGAAATTCCAATTACAAGCGGTGGGTGTACTGGTGTTTTTGCAAATTTTCTACAAGAAAAAATACGTTTTTCTGCCATCGTTGGTTTTAGTGATATGATTATATGGGATGTCTGGACTTGCCTGCAAAATCGTGGGTATCATATCCCCAGAGATTTTTCTTTGGTTGGTTTTGATAATATCCAGTCCAGGTTAGCTATACCATTTCAGCTAAGTACCATCAGTACCTACAAGGCAAAGTTGTCTTCTACTGCGGTAGATTGTTTGTATTGCCTGATTCATGGAGAGCAACATAAACATTCTGATTGTCATTGCTGTTGCCATCATGTAATAGATACCCAACTAATATCAGGGGAAACGGTGAAAAAACTAAAGAGTCATGGCTGAATTTTAAATCCTGGCGCTGACTTGAAAACAAGCAAGCGCCAGGAAAAAATTTTACGGCTTTATTCTTGAATAATATCCGTCAACATTTCCTTTGGTAACCAGTTCAAAAGGTATATTATTCCTGGTGATTTTTTCTCCGTTGGCAGCTTTTACTGCCATTTCAAGAGCACCCCTGCCTTGCCCAAGCGCGTCTTGGAAACAGGTCGCATCCAATTCACTGGCTTTTATTGAATCAAGAGCGTCTTTAATCGCATCAATACCAGCAATGATAATCTGGTTCTTTTTGCCTGCTGCTTTGACTGCTTCAAGAGCGCCCAGAGCCATGCCGTCATTCTGGCACAGAATGGCGTCAATTTTTGTTCCCGTTGAAAGCCAATTTTCAACCAGCGACATTGCCTGTTCACGCTGCCAGTTACCTGTCTGGTCGAAAACTATTTTTATATCAGGGTATTTGGACAAAGCCTGTTGATAACCTCTGAATCTGCCCTGTTCCGCAAATGCGCCCAGAGGTCCGCGTAATACCGCAATATTGCCTTTTCCGCCAAGCTTCTCAGCCACATACTGAGCTTCCAAAAAACCGCCATTTTCATTTTCTGAACCTACCCAGACTTGCCCCTGATTTCCAGAAACATCCGCGCTGCATGTGATAATAGGAATCCCCGCAGCAGCGACCGCCTTGACAGCCGGAGCCAGTGCATTAGCATCGACAGGTGAAATAATGACAGCTTTTACGCCCTGCGCGATGAAGCTATCCAACTGGGATGCTTGCTTATCTGGTCTTCCTTCACCATCATTCACGATAAGCTCCACATTCGGATATTTCTTCGCTTCCTGTTCCATAGCTACCCGAAGCATAGTCATGAATTCCTCGGAAAGGTTCTGCAATGTCACGCCGATCACAATTTTTGATCCCTGTGATTGCCCTTTCGCGAATCCGCCTGTTGTTACAATTAACATTAACGTTAATGTAACACACCAAAAGAACGCCTTTTTCATACGCTCCTCCTAATATTATTTGGTACACTACGGTACCCATTTACCTATTTAGAATCTGCTGACATTTTGTCAATAAAGACAGCGGTCAAAATTATAAGCCCCTTGATTATCTGCTGCCAGTATGCAGATACGTTCAGGATATCAAGCCCATTACTTATGGTTCCAATTATTAACCCGCCTATTAGTGAACGGTTAATTTTGCCCCTGCCCCCTTCCATACTGGTTCCTCCGATTACGGTTGCGGCTATGGCATCTAATTCATACCCTGATCCAAGAACAGGGGCTGCCGAGTTTAATCGTGCGGTCAGTATGATTCCCACCAAAGCTGCCATTGTTCCGGAAAAAGCGTACACAAAAATTTTAGTCCGATCTACCTTAATACCGGATGCTCTGGCAGCCTGTTCGTTGCCACCCACGGCATAGATGTATCTGCCGGTACGAGTATTGTTAATAATAAAATATGAAATCAGGACGATGAAGGCCAAAATATAAATGGGAACTGGTATCATGAGCCAAGACCCCGCGCCGATAAACAAGAATGACGTATTCAGGCCGGAGATGGGGCGGCCCTGGGTGAAAAGTTGGGCTGCTCCGCGGGTTATGGTCATCATGACTAACGTTGTGATAAAAGGCGCAAGTTTTCCCTTTGTTACAATAAAGCCGTTAACCAAACCACAGAAGCAGCCTAATATAAGGCCGACCAGCATTGCCAGAGGAAAAGGCAGCAAAGGAGATTCTATGCGAACCAATGAAGCGGTTACTACCGCGACCAGCGCCAGGACAGAACCGACCGAAAGATCAATGCCGCCGGTAATGATCACCATGGTCATACCCATTGCCAAAATTGAGTTAAATGTTATCTGACGCACAATATTGAGGATATTCCTCGGATTGAGGAACTTCGGATTGAGTGCAGAAAATAAAATCAACATTATCAAAAATGCCAAATAGATTCCGTATTTAGAGATAATTTCCTTACTCTTTCTACCTATCGTCGTCCCTTTCATGATTTCAAAACTCCTCCAAAAAATATGGTGCGAACTATTCCAAAATATCAGATTTTAGAACAGCCCTCTACATCAGCTATTTGTAGCCAACCTCATAATGGCCGTTTGACTTATATGTTCTCGATCAAGTTCGCCGGTCAGTTTCCCTTCGCAAAGCACTATAATACGGTCTGCCAATCCGATTATTTCAGGCAACTCTGAAGAAACAAGAATGATTGACTTGCCTGCC
>JAIRRD010000225.1 GCA_031256155.1 Holophagales bacterium | reverse complement strand
GGGTGACAGCAATGAACTGACACGTACACCTTGGGGGGGGATTGGTGCCTACACACTTGAGGTGGGTCTGGAGTTTTTTAATCCTTATGCGGGTGTATCCTTCCGCCCCAATCTGGGGTATGCCAGGATACTGGGTGACCAACAGGATGGCCTCAAGGTCTATGACCTCCTTGGTGTATTCGTTGGTCTGGATGTAGTATTTAATCCTTTTAAAAACATCTCCCTATATACTGGTCCATCCTTTCATACCTGGAGTATTGAAGACGTTGACCCTATAATGAATGCGGATCCCAGACAGGGCAACAGGGACTTCAAGCTTGGCTGGCGCATAGGCGGGGGTTATGACATTAAGCCCAATATACGGGTTGAACTTAGCTATGCCATAACTGAATGGCGCAGTAACTCAGAAATAGACTTCAGACCGGGCTATAACCCAAGCAGGCCGGGGTACTTCACTATTAAAGGGATATATAAATTCTGATAACAAAAGATGCGATCAAAAGATCGCAACTTGTTATGGCGGTTCAACTTATTGTAGTTGAACCGCCATATTGCAAACCCCTTTAATCTTAGAGCATTTTGCGCTTGTGATGCTCTCTTTACGGCAAGCAAAGCTTGCCTAAGAGCACCACGCGGCTGTGATTTGCAAGCAAATCCCAGCTTAGAGCAGTTTACCTTCTCAAAGTTAAACTGCTCTAGCCAAACCATCAAATATACCCGCCATTCCCAAAGAGAATTGCTATAGCGGTTTAACTTATTGTAGTCAAACCGCTATAGCAATCAACTTCTCTGTTGCCTAATTTTAGAACACCTGGATATTTTGCGAATGGTGATGTTGGTAGTTTGTCAAATTTTTTAAAAAAATGAGGAACTTTTTTTGAATACATAATTGTTTCATATCGAAAGGTTGCGGAACGCGGTTTTGAGGTGAAACCGCTGCGTGTGATTTCTGGCATGTTCATAGCACTACTTAAATCCCCTGTCGGGAGTTCGACGTGTTTATTCGGAGTTTGTTTTTTAGTGCGATGCTTGGTTTTGTGGCCTTGGCTCAAGCGCCAGGCCAGCCTGCAAAGACTACGCCATCGGAGCAAGAACTTCAGGGGGCTTACCAGATAGGTGATGACGGTGTCAATCCACAGACACAAATTGAGGAAAAAGCACCAAGTGCATGGCGGGCTTTTGGAAGTTTGGTCTTTGTTTTGGGTATTGCTGGCGGAGGAATTTGGGCGCTTCGCAAATGGGGCATTAAGCGTCTGCCGGGTTCAGGCGGCAACAGAATGAAAATTGAGGAAACACTGGCACTGGGTGAACGCCGCTTTGTTTCAATATTAAAAGTTGATGACGAGCGTTTCTTAATCGCGTCTTCGCCGCAAGGGGTTGGTCTCATAGCACGTTTGGACGGAAGCGTTGAACCTGGGTTTGAACATGAATTAGAACAGCACATTCAGGTTCAATCCCCAATTCCGGTCAAAGACATGGAAGCAAAGTTGAAAGGAGAGCAGCCGTGAAACGTTTTTATTGGCTGTTGCCGCTTCTGCTGATAATGGGTGGGATTTTCCTGCAAGCCCAAACAGCACCCGGAACCACACTTCCGAGTGTCACAATTGATTTTGGTAAAACGCCACAGGGTCCTGCGTTAAGCTCCACTTTACAGTTGGTACTCATACTGACAATTTTAACACTGGCTCCCACAATCTTAGTAACTACAACATGTTTTACGAGGATTATCGTTGTTCTTCATTTCCTGCGACAGGGAATGGGAACAATGCAGACTCCGTCAAACCAAGTACTCATCAGCTTGGCATTGGCGATGTCTTTTTTTGTGATGGCACCTGTCGGACGTGAAATATACCAACAAGTTATCCAGCCACTGGAGCGAAACGAACTGACTATGGATCAGGCAATGGACAGAACGGCTGCCCCATTGAAGGTGTTCATGCTTAGACAGACGCGAAAAAAGGACCTTGCGCTCTTCTTTTCAATCGCCAAGCGCCCTCCTCCGCAAACCAAAGCGGATGTAACTCTTGATGTATTACTTCCGGCTTTCATGATTTCAGAACTCAAAACAGCCTTTGAAATCGGGTTCATGATT
This sequence comes from Holophagales bacterium, assembly GCA_031256155.1. Classification (GTDB taxonomy): domain Bacteria; phylum Acidobacteriota; class Holophagae; order Holophagales; family Holophagaceae; genus WRHW01. The sequence continues at coordinate 2,687 of JAIRRD010000225.1, read as the reverse complement.
TTTTTGCCATTTCTGATTATTGACATGGTCGTTGCCTCAATCCTTCTTTCAATGGGAATGATGATGCTGCCGCCTGTGGTTATCTCAATGCCTTTCAAGCTCCTGCTATTTGTACTTGTGGATGGCTGGAATTTGATTGTTGGCTCTCTTGTAAAGGGGTTCACCGGATGAACGAGCTCATAATTATGCAAATTGGCCGTGAAGCTCTGAAAACAGCGCTGTATGTCGCAGGGCCAGCGTTGATTGTATCTATGGTTGTAGGACTGAGTATTTCTCTGTTTCAGGTAGTTACCAGCTTACAGGATCAGACAGTTGCTTTTGTGCCTAAAGTTTTGGCAGTAATGGTAACTATTGTCATTTGCTTTCCATGGATGGTCAGAATAATTACACAATTTACGGCCAGAATGTTCACAGAATTCAACCAAATAACTCGAATTTTGTCTTAGCGCCATGCCGCCTGTTCTGGATAATCCCGCTATTTGGGCATTAACCCAGAAGAATGCTTATTTGTGGGTAATGGTTTTGACCCGCATGTCGGGTCTAATGATTACAATGCCAGTCCTGGGTCAGGAACGCATCCCACGCACAATACGAGTTGCTATGGTCGGATTAATGACGGTAATTATTACTCCGGTTATTCCGCATCCGGCAGATATGCCGCAAGGTGCCTGGAGTCTTGTGGGGTTTATGGCATGTGAGCTTTTTGTTGGACTTATACTGGGAGCTATAGTGTCGTGGCTGATTGAAATGGTGGCTCTTGCCGGACAACTCCTGGATATGCAGATGGGATTCTCGTTTGCTCAGCTCGTTGATCCAGGAACATCTCAATCATCAGCCTTTTCAGGTACCATGCTGATTCAATGCACTCTGGTTTTTATTGTTGTATCAGGATTGCACCATCGAATGATTCTGGCACTTGTGGGGAGCTACAACATTCTTCCAATGGGTCAGGGACCACCCATACGACCTTTGGAAATGATTACGCTTTTCAGCCTTATATTGGTCAAAGCTTTTCAATTAGCAATGCCGGTACTTCTGGTGCTGATATTTGTAAACGTACTTGAGGCTTTTGCCGCTAAATTTATGCCCCAATTACAGATTATTCAATTGGCTTTTCCTTTGAAAATTGCCGTTGGCCTGTTTGTATTCGGTTTCATGCTCCAGGAATATAGCACTTGGTTGCAGCCAATTTTGGAGCGCTTACCTGAATGGGCCCTGAGGATGTTGAGGTAGCCTATGGCTCATGATCCTTCACGTACCGAGAGAGCGACTCCTAAGCGCAGAGAAAAGGCCCGCGAAGAAGGTAATATTCTTCGCGTACAAGATTTGGATTCAACTCTGTTGTTTGGCGCTAATTTGTTCCTGTTTTTAGGGGTATGGGGTGCCACGTTAACCCTGATGACTCAGGAAGTTGCTTATTTTTTCAGATGCGCTGCTACAGGCTTTCCAATATTGGACGGCGACCTTTCCAAATTAGGTGTTGACTTATTATGGATTGTTCTTCGTATTTTACTTCCATATTTTGCAGTTAATTTCTTAGTAGCCTTTGCTATTCAATTTGTGCAGCACGGTTTTAAACCAACATTTAAGCCATTGCAGCCAAAGTTTACAAAATTAAATCCTGCCTCTGGATTTAAACGTATATTTTCAATGAAATCCATAGTAGACCTTTCTAAAGGGTTGTTTAAGTTATTAATCATATTTTGGGCTGCTTACATAGTAATAGGTCCAAAAATGCCATTAATATTACAATCAATGCGAATATCATTAAATCAAGGTATTGCTTTAATGCAGGAAACTCTTTTTCAGCTTTATAGAAATGTTCTATTAGCGATGTTTGTGGTTGCCGGAATAGATTTTTTGTTTCAACGCTATCAATTTGAAAAAAATATCAAAATGACAAAACAAGAAATTAAGGATGAATCAAAAGATGCCGAAGGAAATCCTGAAATTAAAGGTAAGCAACGATCAATTATGATGCAGACAGCTATGCGACGAATTATCACACAAGTGCCTAAAGCTACCGTTGTAATTACCAACCCCACTCACTTTGCAGTCGCCCTCAAATACGACCTGGAAACACCTGCCCCAATGTGCGTTGCCAAGGGAATTGATCACATGGCTCTGAAAATAAGAGAAAGAGCAACTGTGGCCGGTATACCCATTGTTGAAAACCCCCCATTGGCAAGACTGCTTTACAGAGCTGTTGACATTGATCGCCCTATTCCGGCGGATTTGTATCAAGCTGTTGCTCAGGTTCTGGCATATGTCTATAAACTCAAAGGCGCTGCCTGATTTTAGAGCAATTTTATGTTAAATGTGTTTTTGATATGGGAACTGCTATATTTCGAATGGAGGTGAAAGTGTGGAAAAGTTGTTGTATGTTATGTTTATAGAAAGAGGCAAATCGTATAACAAAGTGAACAAGGATGTGGTTATGAGACACGTTGAACATATAAAAAACCTGGACGACAAAGGGTTTGAAACTGTTTTCTTGAAACATATTTAATTCTATATTATTCTATTCAAATGGATAGATTAGTAGGAATCGGTGAAGCAGCAGATGCTCTTGGGGTGTCAATTACGACCTTGCGGAGGTGGGAATCCACAGGTCGCATCGTATCTGTCCGCACCGATGGCGGCCATCGCCGTTATGATTTGACAGTATTGCGCCCTGACCTGTGCCG
>JAIRRD010000201.1 GCA_031256155.1 Holophagales bacterium | reverse complement strand
GCCGGGATATGTTGGCTATGAAGAAGGCGGACGATTGACAGAAGCTGTACGCCGCCGCCCATACGCTGTTATTCTCTTGGATGAAATGGAGAAAGCCCACCCACGAATCTTTGATTTGTTTTTGCAAGTGCTGGAAGATGGACGTTTAACAGATGGAAAAGGACGTACGGTAAATTTCAGAAATACAGTCGTTCTTATGACCTCCAATGTGGGAAGCCAGGCTATATTTGAAGCCGGTGGCAAAGCCGAGGACGCAGCATCTGAGGTACAGGCCGCTCTGCGAACCTTTTTCAGACCTGAATTCCTGAATCGCATTGATGAAGTAGTGACATTCAAAGCTCTGGACAAAGCCGACATGGTCTCTATAGCCAAAATTCAGATGTATAAACTGGAAACCCAACTAGCAACAAAGCGCATTGGATTGGAATCAAGCAAAGAAGCGGCAAGTTGGCTTGCGGAAAACGGCTTTGACCCGCACTATGGTGCAAGGCCATTGAAACGCCTTATACAGCAAGCAGTTGTAAATCCAATGTCCCGTATGGTTCTGGATGGTCAACTAAAACCAGGTAACTTAGCAAGGCTTATGACAGCAAACGGCGAAATAAAAATAGAAGCTGAGACCGTGCAATGATAATATGACGATTCAATGTTTTCTATCCACATTTTATACTCAATAAGATTTTTGACTGTTTTATTGGGCGCATTGCCTTGGATACTCGTCGCCTTTGATCAAAACCCTATAAGTATGTTGCTGTTCAAAGGATTTTGCCATCAGATACCTGAACGCACTCTGATAATTTGCGGTGCGCCAATGGCTGTATGCAGCCGCTGTGCCGGTATTTACGCTGGTATAGCCATTGGGGCTGTCACACCATCATTTGGCTTTATGTCTGAATATGGGCGCACGGCTGTATGGATGGCTTTTTCTATTGTGCTGTTGGATGTTGCTATACAAAATTTTCTGCTGAATTCCATAAATCACAGTCTTCGGATAACAACAGGTTTTATCGCAGGCTGGACAGCAATTACGTTTTTGTTCAGTTCGATAGAAAAATAAAGTATTACTCAAAAAGGATAAGCTGAAAACTGGTCTGCAACAGCCCACCACCTGCCATTTTCTCTCACTACAAAAAACAGGTCACGGCCTGCTTGTTGAATTGTGCTTCCACCCATATCAAAGGACATATCAAAGTCGTAGGCCACTACAGCCGCGTCTCCATAGATGTGAATTACAGGGTTAAGCTCTTTCCAGTAATGTATTTTGGCGGACTTGGCAAAGGATTTCCACCCCTCTACACAAGCCGCTCCGCCTTCAACGCGATGGCGGTTTACGGGTGTCACTGCAACCATGTTTGTATGGAAGTAATCAACCAGTTCATCGGGATTGCCCACTGTCCAAGCGTCATTCATGGCCCGAATCATTGACCAGATTTTAGCTTTGTTTGGATCGTCGAACATCCTTTATCTCCAAGATACAGATTATCCCCAGCTGACCCAGCCTGCCCTGCCTTCAACTTCACAGCGGGTAATAACTTTGGAAGGAGGACCTGCTGCCTTTAGTGCCGGTACCCAATCGGCGTGAGTCCGTGTATGAATCTGATTGTCTTTCAGGCTTTGAAGAAAGGCGGCAAAGGTGTCTTTCAAAGCTCCCCCTTCCACTTCCGTATGAAGGGCATATACGTTTAAAGCGTCATCTCTTATTAAATTCAGGATGTGAGAATTGACATCTTCCGGCCCCATACCATTCCAGCCCAGCAACTCGTCCAGAGTTGGCAGCGTTGTAGGAACTTGTAGTGTTGATATTACTTTGTTATTCACAACCGGATAGAATGCCTCAAAACCACGGCAGTCACCCGCATAGTCAAGCTGGTATTGTTCCTGAATCTCAAGCGTACTGTCGTTGCATCGCCAGGCTGGACTTACGGCACCTTTTGCTTTCATTAAAAAGACGGTCTCAAAGGCATCGTGCGCACGTTTAAACCACTCCTGAAGCCATTTGCGGGATTTTTTATCCAATAGGTCGTGGTACTGAACATGATCCCAGGCGTGGATGGCGACTTCGTGACCGGCTGACTGAGCGGCTTGCATTTCCGCTCTGGCCTTTGGGTGAATGATAGGTGCCGGAAGCAAAGTGCCGTATAGCATGGTTTTAAAACCGTACAGTTTGCCAGCACCGGTACGGAACATCTTGGAAAGGAATCCTTTTCTGAATATCCGCCGGATCGCTCTGCCCGAATTGTCAGGTCCAAAAGAAAAATAAAAGCTGGCCTGTATGTTATGCCTGTCCAACATGTGCAACAATTTTGGGATACCCTCCAAACTTCCTTCCAAAGTATCCACATCCACACGAAGTGAAATTGTCTTCATACTTCACAATGATAGTCGTTTTATCAGAAGACGACTACGCGCATTGTATTGGTGGTTCCCGCCACCCACAGCGGGTGACCTATAGCCATGACAACCACATCGCCTGGTTTGATGTCGTACGTTGACCGTAGCATTGGCATTACCAGATTGAGCAATTCGCTCATATGTTCCGCTCTGGGTATCAAAAGTGCCTGAACATTACGCATAACTCCAAGACGGCGGGCTACGGTGGGAGACGTGGTTGCGCCGATGATGGGCGTATTGCCGGCAAAATGGCTGATCATTCGCACACTGTTCCCGGCCTCAGTGAATGCCACAATGTACTTGGCCTTAATTTCCATTGCGGTGTGGCAGACGGCAAAAGCTACATTCACATCAGTCCGGCCTGTGACAGATGGGGACAGATGCTTTTGCATGCCGTTGGTTCGAGCGGGAACATGTGCATCCGCATCTTCCGCGATTTTGGCAAGCCAGCGTACTGATTCCAATGGGTATTTACCGGAGGCACTTTCAGCACTCAGCATGACGGCATCTGTGCCGTCCCAAATCGCGTTGGCAACATCAGAGGCTTCCGCACGCGTTGGCTGGGCGTGTTCAATCATACTCTCAAGCATTTGCGTAGCGGTTATTACTGGTTTGAGAGCCTGGCGAGCCATCTGGATAATACGCTTTTGCAATGTCGGCACCTTCTCAACACCAAGCTCAACGCCAAGGTCACCTCTGGCGACCATCACGCCCCATGCAACATCCAGAATGGCTTCAAGGTTGTCCAATGCGTTTGGATGTTCGATTTTGGCGATGATGGGCTGATTTCCGCCCGCCGCTTGAATAGATTCTTCAAGGCGGCGCAGGTCAGATGTCTGCCGGACAAAGCTCTGGGCGAACAAATCAACGTTCTCTTTCACGCCCCATTGAATATCTTCCAGATCTTTTTTGGTCAGAGGGTCAATTTGCACATCAAGGCCGATGGGCATGAGACCCTTTCTCTGCTTAATTTGTCCTCCGGTTATTGTTTTTACGGTAACGTATGTGGGGTTTGTTTCCTCAACTTCAAATACAAGCGCGCCGTCATCCACAAGCCATGTCTGGCCGATTTTCGCGCCTTTGAATAGTTCAGGATGCGGTGTCGGCGCAGCCCATTCGGCTCCTGTAGGAGCTTTGGCATCGGCGATATAAAAAATTCCTTTGCTGCCATCCGGCGCGTTGATTGGAGTGTCAAACAATCCCAGACGCCACTTTGGCCCCTGCAGATCCAAGAAAATCGGAACAGTACGTCCCAGCTCCAACAGAATTTCGCGTATTTTGCGAATCACTGGCGTACGGCTTTCGCAGTCCGAATGACTTGCGTTAAGCCTTACGGCATCAGCAATTTTAAGGGCCTCCCACAGAATGTTGCCTTCCATAAGGGCGGGGCCTATTGTTATCACAATTTTGGTCTTACGCATATCTTTTCTCCAAGTGTTTGCGCCAAATCCGCAGATTTTTCCGCAACGAATCGAATAATTTTACTTTAAAAGTTTGTTTGAGTGTAGTAATTTAATTAATTGGTTTGTTGTGGTTATGTAATGCGAAATGAACTTCAAAAGCTTGTCACGGAAATGATTCAAAAGGAAATTCCTCTGGCGCTGGCTAAGCGCGAGTTTGAAACGGCCTTTTTGAAGGAAATACTTTCTAAGAATGGCGGTAATCTCAGTCTCACTGCAAAGCAAGTTGGAATGCACCGCAACACGCTTTACAGAAAAGTCGGACAATATTTCAACCCAATGCGTTATCCTGATGTATCTGGCCACGGTACATCAACTGGTCTTGCGGTCCAGTTCAAACGCGTATCACGGGCGTAAATGGAGGGTTTTATGATCAAAGTCGGTATCAACGGTTTCGGACGTATAGGCCGAATGGTTTTCAGGGCGGCAGCTCAGTTTCCAGACATTGAAATTGTCGGTGTCAACGACCTGCTCGAACCAGACTACCTTGCTTACATGCTCACCTATGACTCTGTGCATGGCAGATTCAAGGGAGATGTCAAGACTGAGGGTAGCACCCTTGTTGTCAACGGTAAGAAAATTCGACTGACCGCAGAAAAAGATCCGGCGGCGCTGAAGTGGAGCGAAGTCGGCGCGGATGTCGTTGTTGAGTCCACGGGCCTTTTTCTGGACAAGGAAACAGCATCGGCAAACATAAAGGCAGGTGCCAAGAAGGTCATTATGAGTGCCCCTTCCAAAGATGACACCCCAATGTTTGTATTTGGAGTAAACCATAATAAATACGCTGGCGAAACTGTCATCAGTAATGCCAGTTGCACCACCAATTGTCTTGCACCGGTCGCCAAAGTTTTAAATGATGCGATTGGCATTAAGCGCGGTCTGATGACTACCATCCACGCCACAACCGCCACACAAAAAACAGTGGATGGCCCTTCTAAAAAAGATTGGCGGGGTGGCCGCGGCATTCTTGAAAATATAATACCATCCAGTACAGGCGCCGCCAAAGCTGTTGGCAAGGTTATCCCAGAACTCAACAAGAAACTCACAGGCATGTCTTTCCGCGTTCCAACGAGTGACGTCAGCGTTGTTGACTTGACAGCCGAACTCAGCAAAGAAGCTACCTATGAACAGATTTGCGCGGCTATGAAAGCCGCCAGTGAAGGTCCGTTGAAAGGCGTCCTGGGCTACACAGATCACAAAGTTGTTTCCACTGATTTTGTCGGCGAAAGTTGCACCTCTGTCTTTGATGCCGATGCCGGAATCATGCTTGACCCCACCTTTGTCAAACTCGTTGCGTGGTATGACAACGAATGGGGGTACTCCTGCAAAGTGCTTGAGATGATTAAAGTAATGATGAAATAAGAAGTATTCAATACACAGAGCCACTTGCAAAACCTACATTTTGCAAGTGGCTCTGTTTTATCTGGCTCTAGAGGTTTTATGCGTTCTTTGTTGATACCACCGCTTGTGATGTCGGTTATGGTTGGATGTCAAAACAAAACAGACAGCGCAGCCCTTGTGGATGTTGGGTTTAGTGTATCCGGCGTGATATTGGAAAAACTTGATGCCGCGCCGGACAGCTATTTGCGTTTACAAACAGACCAAGGTGACGTTTGGGCAAAGGTGCCAATGACCGATTTGGATGAAGGCTCAAGCGTTAAAATCGTGCGGGTGCAGGAAATGCGCCAATGGGAGAGTTCCAAGCTGCAAAGGATGTTTGACCGTCTGTACTTAGGGCAACTGGAAACGCAGAGGCAGACCATTTCACCGGAGACAATCCACGGCGGCGCGGTCGGAGTGCCTCAGAGTATGGCAGCTATAGGGCAAATGGGTGAGAGCGGAGTGCCTGTAAGCGCGGTTAATCTCAAACTTGACAGAGCGCCCGGCGCAGATGGGCGGACTGTTGCGGAAATTGTGAGCAATGGACTGTCTCTCAAAGACAAAACAGTTACTGTCAGAGGACAAGTGGTAAAGGTTACATCGGGCCTCAAAGTGCCAAACATTGTTGGCGGTACTTGGATACATATTCAGGATGGCACCGGGGATCAGGCCAAAGGCACTAACGACTTGACGGTTGCTACGGACGAAGTGGTTAATGTCGGAGATATATTGGTTTTGCAAGGCAAGGTGACAATAGACGATTCCGGCTTTCTTGGCGGACGCGTGATATTACAGAACACAAAGGTAGTTAAAGCCAAATTGTAATCAAAATGATTTAAGCTTGAATTAAATTGAACCGAATGACATAAGTTTACACTAAATGGTTGTAAGGTTTGATTTTAAAATTGAGTTAATGACGCAAACTTCCCCTATAAGACAAACCTGGTGCTTCACCGTTGAACCGGATGAGGCCAACAAACGATTGGATCAGATTATTTCCGCTAGGACTGGCCTGAGCCGCCGCAAAACGCGGGAAGTTCTGAAATTTGGCGGCGTCCAAGTGAATTGCCGACGAGTTCGTGTCGCAGGCAGGACACCCACGTCCGGCGCGGAAGTACGGGTATCTCTGGATAGTTCTCTCAGGGCGGAGCCAAATATCAAACCGGAAGTTCTCTTTGAAGACGATTGGATTTTGGCTCTGAATAAGCCATCCGGCATTCCAACGCAGGGGACGCAGGCTTCTGACCGTCACGATTTTCTCGCGATAGCGCGTCGCTGTTATACCAATCAGGATTTGTACTTAGTCCACAGGCTTGATACCGGAACATCGGGAATCCTCCTGCTCGCAAAAGGTGCCAGGCTGGCAGGCGAAATTAGCAGGTTATTTCGGGAACACCATGTAAAAAAGACTTATTTGGCCGCAATTTCAGGTCATCTGGAGCCATGCGGGTTGGAAGTGCCTATAGGACGTATTCCCAATGCCCGGCCCACGCGTTTTGGGTGTACCGGCAGTTTGATTGATACCAAACCGGCTGCCACAAACTTTTATCCGGTCGAAGCGCCGTCTGCCCCGGTTGGAATAAAACTACCCAATGCCAACTGGGTTGCCGCAGAACCGCTGACTGGGAGAACCCATCAGATTCGCGTACATCTCGCGCACCTGGGCAATCCGGTCATTGGCGATGTCTTTTATGGCGGACTGCCATCCGATCGCCTCTGGCTGCACGCATGTAAATTAGACCTGCCTCACCCAATTACAGGGGATATCCTCAGGATTCATAGCAACTTTATGTGAAAT
>JAIRRD010000014.1 GCA_031256155.1 Holophagales bacterium | reverse complement strand
TTGCGTTTTTTCAAGCAGTATCTTTGAGGCAATTCTGGTGTTATTTGCTTTTAAATGGTTGAATAGCTCCAGACGTGCGGCTTTATATTCTTTGTAAAATTTTTCTGTGATTGTATCTTTGTTTTTGGATGTATTTTTTACAAATTTATCCATATGCCTATGTGGACTTGGCACTCCGTACCCTGTGTCCTTCGGGGCCTTTGATGTACAAATTTTCGCCTTTTGAGTCTATGGCCACTACAAGGGGGAAGTCCCGGACTTCCATTTTATAGATGGCTTCCGGGCCAAGCTCTTGATAGGCTATGCAGGTTGAACTCTTGATGCGCTGGGCTATTAGCGCGCCTGCGCCTCCGGTCGCGGCAAAGTAAATGGCACCGTGAGATTTCATGGCTTCTATGACTTCCTGTGAACGGCTGCCTTTGCCTATCATGCCTTTTAATCCGGCTCTGATTAGCTTTGGGGAAAAGGCATCCATGCGGCCCGATGTGGTTGGCCCGACGCTTCCGACGGCTTTGCCGGGGGGGGTTGGCGTTGGACCAGCAAAGTAGATGATTGTCCCGCTCAGGTCCATCGGCAGGGCTTCGCCGCCGTCCAACAGGGCGCAGAGCCTTGAATGGGCTTGGTCTCTTGCTGTATAGATTGTGCCGCTTAAAAGGACTTCATCACCTATGGACAGGCCGGAGATGACTTCGGGCATCAGGGGGGTTTGGATGTGGTGTATGCCCATCTTATATCTCCAGGCTGGCGTGTCTGGCTGCATGGCAGTTGAGGTTTACGGCTACGGGCAGACTGGCTATGTGGCATGGACAGTGTTCGATGTGAACAGCCAGAGCCGTTGTGCGCCCACCCAAGCCCTGGGGGCCTATGCCTGAGTCGTTGATGCACTCCAACATCATTTTTTCAAAATCGGCGTACTTGGCATCGGGATTGGGTTTACCCAAGGGACGAAGCAAAGCTTTCTTGGCTAAAAGAGGGGCTGTTTCAAAATTTCCCCCTGCGCCAACTCCAACGATGATAGGGGGACATGGGTTACCGCCTGCCATGGCAACCGTTTCCAGTATAAAGTCCGCCACAGCCGCCGCTCCGGCGGTTGGTTTGAGCATGGCCATGCGGCTCATGTTTTCTGAGCCGCCGCCTTTTGGGGCTATGGTGATTTTTAGTTTGCTGCCGGATACCAGGTTGATGTGTATGATAGGGGGGCCATTGATGCCTGTGTTTTTGCGTGTGAACATCGGGTCTTCTGCAATGCTCATCCTCAGATAACCGCTCGACCAGGCGGCGGCGGTGGCTTTGGTCAGGGCTTCCTGTAGTGTCCCGCCCACTATGCTGACTTCCTGCCCTATATCAACAAAAAAGACTGCTACGCCTGTATCCTGACAGATGGGGACGCGGTCTTTACTTGCTATACTGTAATTTTCTATGAGCTGGTTCAGCATTGAGCGACCCAGGGGCGATGATTCACTGTCCGCCGCACGCGCTATGGCCTGCCTTACGTCTTCCGGCAGATCATAAGCGGCTGTGAGACAGAGGGGGATGACTTGCTTTTCTATGGTTTCAGCAGTGATTTCTCTCATAATGGCCGCCTCTGTAATATTTTATTATAGCAAGATGCGATTTAAAAATCGCATCTTGCTATAAGGTGACGCGAAGCGGCACACGCGAGAGCCATTTGCAAAACCTTTGGTTTTGCAAGTCCACGGAGTGGTAGGCTGCGCCCGACTGCGTGGGGTCAAGTGGCATTGGTCTTTGACGCTGCCCAAGCAGCGTCGAAGCCTTACGCCACTAAACCCACGGACTCTGGCGTAATTTGCCTACAACAAACAAATTATGAAATCCAGACAGAGACTGCGGATGTCGGGAGCAGACGGAACGCAGGGTTTTGCAAGAAGCTCGCAAATTTTGAAAATTAGGGCTTTGCTCGCGTTTTCAAAACTTTGGTGCACTGCGTTCAATATAGCAATTTGCGCTTTCATAGTCCATTTACGGCGAGCCAAGCTCGCCTATGGACTATGAGCGGCGGTGATTCGCAGGCGAATCCCGGCATAGCGGTTTAACTATAATAAGTTAAAGCGTTATAGTCTATAGCGGTTCAACTATAATAAATTGAACTGCTATAGCAGGGTGTATAAATGCGAAAAGTATTTCTGGTCTGTTTCTGCTTTCTTGGCATCATATCTGCGGGCTTGGCGGCTTCACCGCCCAAAAGAGTGGTGAGCCAGACCGTTGGCACTGATGACCTGTTGCTGGCTTTGGCTGATCCCGGTCAGATTGCCGCATTGAGCTATCTGGCCCATGACCCACTGCACGCGCCTGAAGCGGCATTGGCAATAAATTACCCAAAACTTAGCAGCTCCAGCGCAGAAGACATTTTACGCTTTAAGCCGGACATAGTGTTGGTGACATCTTTTTCGCCGCAGGAATGTGTGGCGATTTTGAAACAGAGCGGTGTCAGAGTTTTTATTCTGGAAAAATTTGAAACCCTGGATGACGTTTACACCTCAATACTGCAACTGGGAGATGTACTGGGGCAGCGGGAAAAGGCTGAAGCACTGGTCGCTGCCTGCCGGGCGAGGGTGTCTTCCCTTAACAGTGCGCTTAAAGGGGTCAGGCCGGTGAGGGTTATTTCTGCTGGCGTGTATCCCTTTATCTCAGGCTCCGGCACCTCTTTCCAGGATTTATGCGACAATGCCGGTGCAATAAATGTGGCTGCAGAAAAAGGAATAAAAGGTGACGTGCCCACCCCGGTTGAGAAAATACTTTCATGGAAGATTGACTACCTGATAGGGTTTACAGACCAGCGAAAAAACGGATTGGGGCCAACCCTGAAGGAGAGCTTGAAAAATGTTGCTCCTTACCGCTTTTTGGCTGCCTACAAGGCGGGCAGAATTATTGAAATGCCTGTGGCACTGTTCCTGGCAACCAGCCACAACAGAATTGCAGCTTTTGAAATGCTGGCCAAAGCCTTGCATCCAGAGCTATAGCGGTTTATAGTCGTTTTACTTGTAGAGCATAACAATGCTCTACAACTGTCTTTAATAAACCCAGTCTGTCCCATGACAACTGAAGATAATTTGCGCTCCCTGCTGATTTGCCTATCCAGGTGGCTTCTCCGTTTTCGCTGTACTGCCACCAAGTCTGGGCACCTGATGCTGTCTGGGGCGGAACTCGGTTGGATGTCAATGGGGGAAATGTCCAGTTGATCATTGTGCCGGGGGGAATGTTCTTGAATTGCGCTCTGTCCAACAGATTACATCCATTCACTTGTTTTTTAAAGATATTACAGCATCAATCCATGTCTTTATTGAAGATAAACCATAGTCAAAAGAATCTTCGTTAAGCTCCATAAGTGTTTTCGTACTTAAAGAATTGATTTCAAGTTTATAGCTATATCCATCTAATGCGATTCTGGGAGCCCAATCGCAAAGTTTTGTTTCCATTTTTTCAATATTTTGAACAATTTCATAATCTTTATCTTTGGCATTGATTTTTTTATTGATTCTTTTGTATCTTATATTCTTCTTGTTAATATTATTTGTATTGATATTTTCATTTTTAACATAAACAAAATCAATTACATTAAATTCATCATTTTTTGTTTTTTCTATAATAATAATTTCTTCTTTGATTTCCGTAAATGGTTCTGTTATTTCAGTAATTATAAACCATTTTATGTTTTTCATTCTCTGATTTCTAACAATTTCGAGTTGTTTATTGACTTGTTTAGGTGTAAACAACACGTCATCAGCATGACAAGCGAAAAGGCAAAAAGTAAATAATGCAAATGTTATTTTTTGCACGGATTCTCCCACATCCAATTTGAATCTGAAATT
>JAIRRD010000013.1 GCA_031256155.1 Holophagales bacterium | reverse complement strand
AAGGTTAACGCGACCTCAGCTTCACCCAATACTTCATAGCTCCACTGGGGGTTGGTAAGACCATACCCTTGAGCTGATGCCTGGGCCTCGGTAACAGACCTAAGCTGGTTCAGCATAAGACTGTCCATCGAATTTAGCTTTGACAAGACTTTGTTAGCCTTATCATCTGGAGTTGGCTGAACCGGCACACCCATCAAAGCGTCATTATTTGAAACTGGATATCTGGAATCGGATGACATAATCTCCCCCAACAATCAGCCCGAGAAGCACTCTAACTGCTATATAGATAGTGAGGTGGGTAAAAATTAGAAAAACAATGATTTAGGCTGTCAGCTTCCTCCATGTCAGACGCTTGCCGAAGCACATGCCTATCAGCGATTTGATGCGGCGGCGTACGGGAATTCCCACGTTTCCCGAGTTGAACCTGAAACAGGCTTCGTTTAGATAGAGCTGAAGGTACTTGGGGCTGACTGAGTGCCAAGTGCCGTGTATTGCCCGTTTGAGGACGGCCCAGACGCTTTCGATGCTGTTCGTGTGGGCGATTCCTTTAACATACTGTTTTGCGCTGTGGTTCACTGTCTTGTGGATGTATTGGCGCATCCCTTTGTAGGCCCTGTGCTCGTCAGTGCAAAGAATTGAGTCAGGGACAACGGATTTAAGGACAGCGGCCCGTATTACGTCGTGCCTCGTGCTTTGAAGCGGACGCGCTACGACTCTCCCGCCGCGCTGACGCATTCCTATGACCGCTGTCTTTCCTGCAAACTTGCCGCCAACTTTGAGCCTCTTGTTTTGATGCTTGTTCGTTTCTTTGCCGCCAATGTAGGTTTCGTCGGCTTCAACTATGCCCCATAGATGAATACTTCCGTTGTTGTCGTCACGACAGGCTTTGCGGATGCGCTGGAGCATGAACCATGCTGTGTGCTGGGTTACGCCGATCTCCTTGGAAAGCTGGAGGGACGACACGCCCTTCCGTGCCGTCACGACAAGGTAGATGGCGAACAGCCACTTGTGGAGCGGGACGTGGGAGCGCTCGAAGATGGTGCCGGTCCTGACCGTGTAGTTCTTTTCGCAAGAAGCACAGATGTAGTACCCAGGCTCTCCTTTGCGGTTCTGGGCGTATTGTTTTACATCTGCATGGCATCGGGGGCAAACAGGCATTCCACTCCAACGGACATTCTCGATGTGCAGCCTTGCCGCCTCTGCGTCGGGGAACTGTTTGGCAAGCTGGAACAGGGAGATCGTGACTTTGCACATGAAACCACCTCTGATTCCATTATCGGCTATTTTTCGCAATAGTCAACTAGATAATTCCCTTTTGAAAACGGGCATCATCCTTGAAAGGCGAAGCTTTATCTGCCCGTATTGGGTTAATCATTGTGATGGTAGCAAGTGTACTATCCAGCCAGCTTATAGACCTCGACTTGTTGACCATCTCAATTACTTTGGTGAAATCGCGAATGGTAGTATTGCCTGTTTCAATTTTCCTAAAATTCACTACATACCACAACAATAATGCATCCTGATTGTTGGGGTTACGCTTTAAAAACTCTTGAAGACGTTCCTCCAATGGCTCCCATCCTAATTTACTCAGTTCATGTAGCAAGTTCGTAGTCGTTACATCATAAGAAAGTTGCACGCCGTTGTTGTTGTAATATATAATCAAAATATCGTTTGTAAATTTATGGGGTAAACTAAGCAAATCACAGAGTGGTTCATACTGATCTCGCCTCATTTCTGCGTATTCTAGTGCACCATATAGAAAGCCTAGATGGCCCTTGATGGCATTCTTAACTGAACCGGAAAACTGTGCAGCCTCCTCGCCTAATCCCCTAGTAAAACTAAAAACATTCCCCTTTTTGCTCACGTCTAGCAATCTTAAATTACCAGCCAAGACAACCTCTACGGATTGGGCTTGCAACCGGAGAAGTCCGATACAGCCCTTTGCCGTCAGCAGGAATGCCAGCAAACACATTCGAAACCTATTGCCTCCACATCGCACCAATCAAAATGAACGACCACTTGAATTTAGCAGGTGGTCGTTATCTATGAGGCTTTTTTAGTATGGGGTAACACGCCGTGCTACCCAAGGGTTGAAATTCAAGTGTACGCTATCTCACGTTCAGAAATCAAGTATTGTGTTGAAACTTGGCATACTGAGGTAATTGCAATGGGAACTACATCGTTGACTTCGAAAGGCTCAAAACCTCTGCATTTTTCGGTAGGCAGACTGCGATAGCTGTACGCGGCTTCTCGGCTCTTTCGCCTTTTGGCATAAGGTTTTGCTGTCGACTGTTCCCTTGGCTCACAATCAGACCGAAGTGAAGTGAGTAGTTCCCTTTGCAAGTGACTCTGTTGAAAGAGAAATAAGAGTCATTTTATATTACCTCGCCGCGAGAACACTGGTTTTTATTTTTTTCTCCCACTCGTTTGCAAGACTGTAATATTCGAGTTGCCTCGCAATTCCAATTAAATCAGATGATTTGGAAAACGACCCTCCGCACTCCAGCCAGATATTAAAAACTTCATCAGCTTTCTGACGATTAGATGTACGCAATAATGCTTCAAGCAACGGCACACCCACATCATCACCTAATTTAGGAAATAAGATGACTGGTTCTAGGTCGTTTTTTCTCTTAATGTTATTTTCTAAAATCTGTTTGCTGATTTCCCTGTCCCAAACATCGCTCAATAATTTAATGATTTGAGGCCATCTGTTATTTTCTTTACATTCAATATAAAACGCTTGGAAGGCAGAAGCTGGTGGGACAGAGCCTTTAAGGACACATGGGCTTGGCTGAATACTGTTTAATATTTTTTCAAAATCCCTTTCGTTGTCTCCTGCTTGACGCCAAAAAAGCCATAAATTCCACAGGGTATTTGAACTTGGTGAATTGTGTAACGCCGCCTCAATTTTTGGCAAAAAACGCTTTGAAAGTGATTTCATCAAAGGGCTATAGAATTTGATTTTTTTAGCGTAAAAACTGGGAACAGCGTGCATGGCATATTCATGAGACATAATATTAGTCCATGGCCCAGCAATTTTACCCCAAACCATCTCATCCTGTGTTGAATTCAATTCGATTTCATCCGCATGTGTCATTTGAAGTGTATTTATAGCCTCTAAAATATTTTCAATTCCATAGAATACAAGTGTTTCAATATGACTTGGGTATTTTTTTAAAAATTCATCAAACTGTTTTCGTGGCTTTATTATGCTCTTTTTTTCAATAATTTCTTCTAGTTCAGCTGAAGATGGCACCTGGGTCCCTTCATATATCACATGACCATTGCCATCAATCAAAGCATAGTGAAAATTATTTCCGGTCCAATTTAGTGATTTGTTAATCTCATCCCATGTGGTATAAATCGGCCACCCAAGATTTGTATTATAAACCGCTGACCGTAGTTGCTGGTATTCAGGGCTGCTGTAATCGCCAATCATAACAATCTGTGGTATTCCCCATTCCATAGGTTTGCAGAATGGGATTTCGTTTATTGCTACTCCCTTCGACCAAATTTCAGACAATTCCCTAAAACCGGCCGAATTAGCGATTTCGGCAACGCGCTTCACGTCAACAATGAGACTACTCCTGATTAATTCATCAAATGTGTCATTGGCATCATAAATTTTGCCCAGTTTAAGAAGAGCTTCTAATTGCGGATAATACGATGATTCTTCAGGGTATCCTTCGATTCTTCTTGAAACTATTCGATCGCCAAAAAGATTTGGGCTCCATGTTTCACTTACCTCAACTCTTATTGAAGTAAAGCCACGAGCAATTCTAGCCATCTTGATAACGTTTTCCCAATCTGATTTAGACTTGGCCACATTTGTGAGCCATGCCGCGACTTTGGGAGAAGGACAATTTGAATTGAATGGGTCAAGTGTCTGAACGAACTTAAAAACGGGCCTATCATCAAGCGCCCTTGCCATCCACCCCCAAATATCCCACAGGCTTTCATTGGATGGCAACTCCATTAGCGCGGCTTCAATCTTAGCTATGTGCTTGCGAAAGATGGTTCTCATCACGGGACTGAATTTTTCCGGTGAATTCATGTCTGGACGGAAGAAATCCAATTTGATACCTACCCAATCCTGAGTAAATGCCAAGTCCAATTCTCTGGACAGGACACCCCAAACACGCAGATCGTCAAATTCACCCAAGTCATCATTTATGTCTTTTGGCATTGCTATCAATGCACGTCTGCGGGCTTCTTTCAACAGATCGGCGCGTGCATCGAGGTGGTTCGGGTGTTCTCTGATGAATGCCCGGAGTTGTTTTAATGTGTTTATAATGCCGAAGCGGGTCAGCATTGAATCAAGAGCTTTTATGTCGGGAATATCTGTTCCGGCGGCAATAACCGCATTTTTCATACAGGGTCTGCAATTCCTGAGCGTATGATCCCCAAATGGATATATCCGATTCAGGGTCTAATTTTTTATCACCCAACGTGTCAGTATCAACAGTGAGTGATGTGGGATAATGCAGCCGTTTGTTAATTTTAGGTTCCAATTGTAAGGCGCGTTGTGTGCGTATCACAGCCATTTTTCTGAGGCGTTCCAGAAAGTGCATTCGTGCGTCCAGATGGTCTGGATGCTGTCTCAAGAAATCTCGGAGTACCCTGATGGGACTTCTGATTCCCGCTTGGTCCAGACTATTTTTTATATCTGCAACGGTTGGTAGTTTACTGCCTTTAAGCAAGCAACGTATCCTACGATCAGCGCCGTAAAAGTAAAGCGCCCAGGTTGAACCAGGTCCCAGGTTTCTCTCTCTCAGATGATGGGCATATTCAGGCCCGGTTTTCTGGATTGTGGCAAAACCCAACCCCATCTCCACCAATTCTTCAGTCCTGAGTAGAGCCTGTAGTCCTTTGTACAATTGGTCAGACGTTTCTCCAAAATGCCACAGAATACAGTGACTGCCATGCAGAACGGTTTGAGCGGTCATTGGCGCGGTAAGCGATACCGCTGAAAATATAACTGGTACGATCATTTCTTACAACCAACATACTCTATGAGATTGCTAATTTACCATATGTAAAAAGACGATTCAACTCACATGGAATTGCTATACAATCATAGAGGAGGTCTTGGATGGCTCTGGGTTGTAAGTATGGTTCCCACAGAGTGACAGAGCCTTTGGGTGTACTCCCCCAGCCAGCTCTGTGCCTGAACAACGACATGTCCCAAATTTACGAAAACGAAATACTTGTGGACGTCAAAGCACTAAATATTGACTCTGCAAGTTTCACACAACTGGAAGAGGCCACAGGCGGCGATCTTAAAAAGCTGGAGGCCGAGATACTGGGTATTGTCTCCAGACGCGGTAAAATGCAAAATCCGGTTACGGGTTCTGGCGGCATGTTCATCGGCACAGTGGCAGAGGTTGGAAGTGCACTTGCCGACAGGGACTTGAAGGTTGGCGACCGCATCGCTTCATTGGTATCGCTGAGCCTCACTCCATTAAAAATCAACAAAATCAACAGCATACGCCCAGAAATAGACCGGGTTGAAATTGATGGGCAGGCAATTCTGTTTGAATCCGGTATCTACGCCAAATTGCCAGCCGACATTGATGAAGGTCTGGCGCTGGCCGCTCTGGACGTGGCAGGTGCACCCGCTCAGGCCGCCAAACTTGTAAAACCTGGTCAGAGCGTTTTGATACTTGGTGCTGGAGGCAAATCAGGGATATTGGTGGCATATGAAGCCATGAAGCGCGTTGGCCCCACCGGTCGCGTAGTTGGCAATGTCTATCTGCCTGAAGACGAAATTGTGCTGAAAAAACTTAAGCTCTGTCACGAAGTTATCAAAGAGGATGCCTCAAAGCCGATTGTGCTGCTGCACAAAGCCCTGGCAGCCAATTTGGGGAACGAATACGACGTGGTCATAAACTGTGTAAATGTTCCAAATACAGAGATGTCTACAATCCTGCCGTGCCGTCAGGAAGGCACTGTTTATTTTTTCAGCATGGCAACACATTTCGGCAAAGCAGCGCTGGGGGCCGAGGGCGTGGGAAAAGACATCACCATGATAATTGGCAACGGATTTACAAAAGACCACGCTGAAATAACACTTTGGGAGCTGAGAGAAAACAAAAACTTGCGTGAATTGTTTGAAGAAAAATATGTTTGATAAGGGAGTAATTGCATCTCGTCGAAAAAAGCAAAATCCGGCATTCATGCCAATTTGCGTTCAAAGTTAATCCTGGCAACAGAACACAACAATTAAAGGAGGCTCCTCATGCCACAGTCGGCAGCAAAGCTCAACCTTACAAAATCAATGAAAATGTATGAGGAATCCCAAAGGCTCTCACCCGGCGGGATGATGGGCATACGCCGTCCGTACAACTTCATACCAGGTGAATACCCAGTGTTTTTGGAGCGCGGATATGCCGGACACATCGTTGATGTTGACGGCAATGATTATATTGACATGCTTTGCGCGTACGGCCCGATTATTATGGGCTATGACGAAAGCGAAATCAACGATGCCGTGCAAGCCCAGATGAAAAAGGGTTTTTGCTTTTCACTGGTTCAGCCCATTCAAAATGAACTGGAACAAAAGCTGATTGATATAATCCCCTGTGCTGAAAAAGTAATTCTTGTAAAGACAGGCTCAGACGCTACAAGCGTTGCCGTGCGTATAGCCAGAGGTTATACGGATAAAAATACTATCCTCAGATGTGGATATCACGGATGGCATGATTGGGCCGTAGAAGTTCATGGCGGTGTCCCCCAGTGCGTACAGGATTTAACCGTTGAATTTGAGTATGGCGATCTCCATGACCTGGAAGCAAAGATAAAAGCTCATGAAAATGACCTTGCCGGAATTATTGTCACACCCGTTGGTCATCCCCTTGCCAAACCAATCATGGCTCCACCGGCTGGTTATTTACAAGCCGTGCGGGCATTAGCGGATAAATATGGAGCGGTACTCATCTTTGATGAGATACGCACAGGATTTCGCGTAGCCATAGGCGGCGCGCAGGAACACTATGGCATCACGCCCGATCTGAGTACATTTGGCAAAGCTATGGCCAATGGCTACCCAATCAGCGCAGTTGTCGGTAAATCCAGGTTCATGGATGTCTGCGAGAAGAAAGTATTCATCAGTTCAACATTTTTTCCCAACAGTCTGGAAATGGCCGCCGCATTGAAGTGCATTGAAATATTGCAGCGCGATAAAATTATCAACATTGTTTGGGAAAAAGGCAAAACTTTCCTGAAAGCGCTGGAGGACATAGTCAAAACTACCAACGCCCCGGCTCAGATCAGCGGCATTCCGCCAATGCCGTATCTGACTTTCAACAAAGTGGATGATTTCTACAAAGAGCGCCGCGAACGATTTTACACAGAAACCATACGCCGAGGATTATTCATACAGCCATACCATCACTGGTACATCAGCGCCAGACATACCGAGGCCGACCTGGAAAGGGCTATTAAAGTCATACACGAGGCACTTGAAATAATTATGAGTGAATATCCGATAAAATAAATAAGTACACCTATAAGACTTTTAGCAGGAGCCGTGTAATGAGCAGCAAGCTAATAATCACTTGTGCAATCACAGGAGCTGAAACCACGCGGGAACATCAGCCAGCCCTCCCAATCACACCGGAGGAAATAGCTCACGGAGCCTTTGAGGCGTGGGAAGCAGGCGCGTCAGTCCTGCACCTGCATGTTAGAAAAGATGATGGAACTCCAACTCAGGATAAAGCCGTTTTCAAAAAAGCTATAGACCTGGTGCGCTCAAAGTGCGACATAGTAATTGAGACCACAACCGGCGGCGCTGTGGGCATGACACCCGATGAACGACTTCAGCCCGTCACGCTGAAACCGGAAATGGCAAGTCTTGACTGCGGCACGGTCAATTTTGGTAATGAGTACATAGTCAATACACTGCCCATCATGCGCGAATTTGCTACTGCAATGAAAGACCATGGAGTCAGGCCAACGCTTGAATGTTTTGATCTTGGCCATGTATACGCCAGCCACATACTCATAAAGGAAGGGTTGCTGGATGAGCCCTATCACTACGGTCTGGTATTAAATGTCCCTGGCGCGGTCAAATACGAAGTGGATGTTTTGGATTTCCTGGTTCGCAAACTGCCCAAAGGCGCATTTTGGACTGCAATGGGCATTGGGGGCAAGGCCAACCTGGATGCTGTTTATGGTGCCTTGGCCCTGAACGGCAATATTCGGGTTGGATTTGAGGACAATATATACTACTCCAAGGGCAGGCTGGCTAAAAGCAATGCCGAATTGGTTGAGAGGGCCGCGAGAATTGCCAGCGATTGCGGCAGAGAAATCGCCAGGCCCGACGACGTGCGTGCCATGTTGAAATTGAGGAAAGGCTGATATAAACTATGAAATACGATTCCGTTGATTGGCGCTCTATAGATTTATTTAAAGATGTTACCTCTGAACAATGGCACGACTGGCGCTGGCAACTTAAAAATAATATTCATACAGTTGAAATGCTTGAAAAAGTAATAATTTTAACAAACGAAGAAAAAGAAAATCTCAAAAAGTGTTTAGAAAAATTCACTATGGAAATAACGCCATATTATGCCGCATTAATGGATCGCAGTAACCCAAATTGTCCCGTGCGTATGCAATCGGTACCAGGACTGGCTGAATTGTTCGATCATCCTTCAGATTTAAACGATCCATTGTATGAAGATATAGATAGCCCTGTTCCAGGCTTGACACACAGATACCCTGATCGCGTTCTACTGCTTGTTACAAACATATGCTCCATGAATTGCCGGCACTGTACGCGCCGCCGATTAGTCGGCCATACAGATGTTGACATGCCGGAAGAAAATGTTCAAAAAGCGATTGATTACATAAAAAATACACCCACAGTCAGGGATGTCCTCATAAGCGGCGGTGATCCGTTTGTGTTGTCTGATAACAGATTGGAATCAATCATTAAACGCATTAGAGAAATAGACCATGTTGAAATTATACGCATAGGCACAAGGATGCCTGTGGTCATGCCACAGCGCGTCACGGACGATTTAGTCAACATGCTGAAAAAATACCACCCGATATATGTAAATACTCATTTTAACCATCCAAAGGAAATTACGGCGGAAGCCAGAGAAGCATGTGAAAAATTATCCAATTCCGGTATTCCTCTGGGAAATCAAAGTGTACTCCTCAAAGGTATTAACGATGACCCGGTAGTAATGAAAAAACTTGTTCACAAATTGCTCTCAATCCGCGTTAAGCCTTATTACATATATCAATGCGACTTATCGCTGGGTATAAGCCATTTCCGCACAAGTGTTTCCAAAGGGATTGAAATGATTGAAAACCTTCGCGGACATACAACCGGCATGGCGGTGCCAACATTCGTAGTTGACGCGCCCGGCGGCGGCGGAAAAATACCTGTTATGCCCAACTATCTGATTTCGCTTGGTGATGGCCGCGCTGTTCTGCGCAATTACGAAGGAGTGATTACTACATACACCTGGCCAACATCCGGTACAATCACGCAAACAGCGGCCAAAGACCCCGATGATCCAACACTCTACGGTGCAAAAGAAGGGGTGGCCGCTCTGTTGGCCGGAAACAGACTTTGCTTGGAGCCTGCTGATCTTTCCAGAAAGCACAGACAATTTTAGTGATGTTTTCAAATGTTTGATCTTCTAAATGGCCGTATCACTGTTTTTACTGGCTTCGGCAAAGGGTCTGGCAAAACCACTTTATTTGGGGCGGCTGTAAATGAGGCCCAAAGAGCAGGACCTGTTGGTATTTTTACAATCGGTTTCGATGGAGCCAGCGGCAAATCGCCAATTATCCAAGTTAAACCAAAGGATATTCTCATAACTACTGTTCCCTTAGCCCGCGCCGCCGATGCCAGTTTAGACATAATAGAAGCCTTGCCAGGGCGCTCTGCTATTGGGCGGCTCTGCCTTGCCCGCTCAGTGCGGGCTGGCTCCGCAGCTTTGGTTGGGCCGGAACACTTCGGGCAGCTAGCTTCAGTCATAGACCTGATACGCCAAAAGAACTTGGTAAATTCCATATTGATAGACGGCGCCGTTGGGCGAGTTACACATGTGAGCGCCCTGCCTGACTCTCAATTTTTATACTGCGCTCAAGCGGATGCCGCAAATTTCCGGCGTGTGGCCGAAAATATTGAATTAATTTCCGCACTCTCGAATT
This sequence comes from Holophagales bacterium, assembly GCA_031256155.1. Taxonomy (GTDB): domain Bacteria; phylum Acidobacteriota; class Holophagae; order Holophagales; family Holophagaceae; genus WRHW01. The sequence goes on along the minus strand of JAIRRD010000013.1, from coordinate 4,839 downwards.
TGCCCCTGGATGCTGACGGATACAGAACAGACATCACAGACGGCAAACTGCACATTGAAGGACCACTGACCGCGCCGATGTTAGAGACCATTCCAAAAGAAATCACACAAATTTCCATAGAAACTTTCAGTGATTGTTTTTTGGACGCAGCAACTTTTAAGCGTGCCTCCCGGCACTTAACAATTTCATTGCGGCGGCATATCCCGCTTCTGGGCTTTGTTATCGCGCTCAGGAACGTCAAACGCGAAATATTTTTAGACACGGTTCCATCGGCATCATCAAGGATTATTTTCAATCCGTTTGAGATTGAGGCGGCTTGATGAAGGACGTCATAGCCTACGCCGAATTTCTTGATTTTAGGGCTAAAGCCGCACCCGAGACGCCCTTTGGGCGGGACGCGCATGAAGCGCTGAATCTATTTTTTGATATAGACCAATTGGAAGCTATTTACGATCAGACAGACACGCTGCTCTCCCTGATGCAAGAGCTTCAAAGTGAACCGGCGCGTCTGGCACTAATCACTCATCACCTCAAGCGTTTACCCAGACTCCCGGCCCATGGCCAAAGGATTTTTGATGAGATTGAGCTATTTCAGGTCAAGAAGTTTTTGCATAACTACCGTACACTTATGGAGCTATTACCCGTAGAAGTCCGCCGCCTCTTTGGCTTTGACTATCACTCGCAATCGCTGGAAGCCCACTTGAACCTGGGCCGACAAGCCCCCGAAACATTTTATATAGCCGATGATTACAGCGCCGAGCTTGCAAATGTCAGGGCTGAAATAATTGAAACAGATGCCCAGCTACAGGCTCTGGATGCCAAAAACATCTGCGAAATCAAAGAGCAATATGGCTTTGATTTTCAGGGACGGCTCTTTTTGTTGGTTCCAAAAAAATCTTTGAGAGATTCAGCTTTTCAGTCCCACCTGTTGTCTGTAGAGCCTTACGATGACAACTTGTACTCTGTGCGCCCTGTCAAATGTGCCGCCGCGTTGACACTTGCCGAAAAACGCCAAAAACTGGCGCAGCAGGAACGAGTGTGTGAAGAACTTGTCTTAGAAGCAATCGCCAGAGAAGTTCATGCCGAATTACCCAGCCTGTTGGAGTACTACAACACAGTTCTGATCTTTGACCTTGCCTGGGCGCGGGCGCGTATGGCCAGAGAATTGGGGCTGACGCGTCCGCGGCTGCACACAAAAAATTCAATTCGCATCACCCAAGGCAGATTTGCGCCTTGCGAATCCATCTGCGCTAAACACGGTATAACGTACAGTCCGCTTGATGCCGTTTTTGAATCAGGCGCTACTGTTATTTTTGGCTCAAATATGGGCGGAAAAACAGTTGTGCTGCAAACAACTGCTCTGTTGCAGTTAGCTGCTCAAGCGGGTCTTTTTGTACCCGCCGCCGGATTTGAAACCCGAATATTCCGGGCTTTTCACTACATAGGCGAAAGGCGCGGCAACCATATTCATCAAGGACTATCCGGCTTCGGAATGGAAATGCGGCAATTCATAAACGCCTGGCAGAGCCTGTGCGCGGACACAGACGGAACCTTGCTGTTGATGGATGAATTTGCCAGCACCACAAGCTCAGGCGAGGCAGAAGCTATACTAGCCGCCATTTTGGAAGCAATTTCACAAAAAACCAATACCTGTGCCTTATGTTCCACACATTTTCACAGGCTCCCACGCATACCAAACGTCAGATTTCTCAGGATGGCCGGTTTAAAGCAAAAAAATGTCCCAACCAAGCCAGACGCTGACCCAGTAAGCGAAATTGCACAATATATGACGTACAATCTCATAAATGACGATGGGAAACATAGTTCTGATGCCATAGCTATAGCCCAAATGCTGGGGTTGGATGAATATTTGGTTAAACGTGCAGAATTGTTCTATAGTGAATGCATTTGATAAGCGGTACAGACGGGCAAGTACCGCCTACGCCTCTCATTCCGCTCCCCGCCTGTCGGGGGCTCGCTCCATTGCGGCACAGTCTGGCGCATCCGCGTATTTTACTTGTGGGGCATTGTTATGCTCTACAAGTAAAACGACTATACAATAAGAAAATGATTAGATTTTTTTTTGCTGCCGTTGATTCTGGCCGTTTGCGCCGGAGCGGATGACCGGATTCCAAAGACTTCGGCGCGGTTTTGAACGCTCCATATGTGACCAATCCTTTGGGTGAGGGCGATAAGGCCGATGCGACAAAGGCCAGTCGTGGCCCAAGGTGCAGGCTGGATGCTTTTGACTGCGTTTCCTATGTCGAGACTGTGATTGCTCTGGCTATGACGAATTCAGAAGATGATTTTCGGGGCGCTATGAACAAATTGTAGTTTAATCACTATATAATAGACCTTGGGAGGCAAAATGAAAATCAGGCCATATCTTACATATAGCGGTAAATGTGCGGAAGCGGTGGAGCTTTACAAACGTGCATTTAATACTACCACAAATGACTACATGCGGTTTTCCGATATGCCGCCCAGTAAGGATTTCATCATCCCCGATGCAATAAAGGATCAGGTGATGCAGGCGACGCTGAAGATTGGTGCTGACTTTATCCGAATGTCTGACTGCGGCCCGGGGCATACGCTGAACGAGGCCGAATCAGAGCGCATTTCGCTGTCGTTTGAGGCAAACAGCGATGAAGTGAAACACGCCTTTGCAGTCCTTTCAGAGGAAGGTCGGGTGGCCATGCCCCTAGCGGAAACCTTTTACAGCCCCTGTGCCGGAGTAGTATTCGATAAATATGGCGTGATGTGGAGCTTTGCCGCTATATAGCGGTTCCACTATTGATTAGCAATTTTTCCTGTAGCTTTCGGCTACGCCTTCCGTTTCGTTCCCCGCCTATGGCGGCTCTCTACACTCTCGACGCAGCCTCTGCACTCCGTGCAATTCCCAAGGGGAATGGCTATAACTAAAGTGACAAAATGATTAGATTTTTCTTGCTGTCGTTGATTCTGGCCGTTTGCGCCGGAGCGGATGACCGGATTCCAAAGACTTCGGCGCGTTTTTTGAACGCTCCATATGTGACCAATCCTCTGGGTGAGGGAGATAAGGCCGATGCGACAAAGGCCAGTCGTGGCCCAAGGTACAGGCTGGATGCTTTTGACTGTGTTTCCTATGTCGAGACTGTGATTGCTCTGGCCATGACGAATTCAGAAGATGATTTCCGAGCCGCTATGGACAAAATGCGATACAAAGACGGCAAAGTATCGTTTGAAAATCGCAACCATTTTACCAGCGTTGATTGGATACAGAACAACGACCACTGCTTTTCCGATGCCACAGAACGGATTTCACTGAACGCCCTGAGCGATTCTGCCAAAGTCAACAAGACAAATATAGACAAGCAAAAATGGTTTAAAAAAGCGCATGGCATTGAAATATCTGTTTCGCCGGTGGAAAGCTGCTTGCCGTATATTCCATTGAATTCCATATTAGCCAATCGGAATAAGATTATCCAAGCGGTCAGGGAGCCAATGATTGCAAATATAGTGGTCAAATACCCCCAGCCATCCCAAAAATTAGGCACTGACAATGACATTGTGCATATGGGTTTTTTGCTGCCAACAAAAAACGGCCTGATTTTTCGTCATGCCTCAAAGCGAGCAGGGTGCGTTGCCGATGTGGACTTTTTCAGGTATCTGGCGTTCATTAAAAGCCGCCCTGATCGCGTTGGGGTCAACTTTTTGGAAATAGCCGGACAGTGATAAAGCTGAAAATCACTTCTCATGTGCGGTCTGCCATGATGCGGCGAGGCTTTCGAAGCCCTTGGTTTTTGCGAGTTCGACAATTTTGGAAATATCCTCGAACTTGCCGTCTAATTCCATCACAGCTTTGAATATGTCGTTCGCCTCGCTCTGTTTGCCTTCCTGCAGGTAGGCTTCAATCAAGTGGATTCCAAGTTCGTCGCCCAATTCGTCTTTGTTTATTAACGCAATCCCGTCAGACACCTTTATTAGTCTTGAATATTCCCTGTCCCACACGCTTTTTAACAGGGCAGAAACCTTGTGCCATTTTCCATTTTTTTTACATTCTCTCAAATATGCGTCAACAACTGAAATGGGAAAGCCATGTATGTCATTACCTGACAAAGGACTGGGCTTTATACGCTCTACCAGCGATTCCAGCGACCTGTCTTTTCCTTCGGCGCTATTCCAGAGCAGCCATTGCTCCCAAATATTTTCTGCCGAAGGTTTTCTTTCCAGCAGCGATTCCAGGTTTGACAACATTGGCTTACACAACGGTTCTATTGCCGATTTTGCAGAATTAAAATAACCGTGTAACTTTCGCATATATATCATAGAGTCATGGTTTTCGCGCAGGACTTTATTAAAGTGCCTGACTGCTTCAAGCGCAAGCACTTCATCGTGGTCACTATAAGGTGCAGAGTCATTTTGTTCCTCTCCGTACCTAATGGGAAGGGTGTCGCAGGCCAGATTCAATTCAATTCCAGGCGCACTTCCGTGGTCTTTTAGATATTTTCGATAGAGTTCAATGCCACCTCTAATCCCAAATCGGGCAAAGAGTATTTTGAGCGTGTCAAAATCCGGCACCGATGTATCCTCATGCAATATCCTTCTGTCATCAGAAATCAATGCCCATCTGTCTTGATTTGTTTCCCAGCCAATCGGGTTTTGAAGATATGGCAATAGAAAAATTGAGACACTCTTGTCCAGTTCCAATTCATGCAAAACCGATTGCAAGTTATAGTAATAACTATCTTTTGCGTCATAGCCCTTTGAAATCAATATAGCTGGAGAGTTTGGCAAGAAAGGCAGAACAACTATTGATTGTGCTGGCTTTACCTGTTCACCTGTCTCCCATTTTGCGGC
>JAIRRD010000157.1 GCA_031256155.1 Holophagales bacterium | reverse complement strand
AGGGCCGAACAGGCGCATACTGGGTAATAAATCCTCAAACCAAATCAATTAAAACTTATCCCCTTCAGTCTGATCCCTATCCTTCTAACTATAGTATAACTTCTATTTTTGTGAAGTAAAGAATTACTTGTTTTTCCTGATAATATTAAAGATGAGGTGTTTACTTCATACCAAGCTGCGTTCAATGTCTATTGAACGCAGCTTGGTATGAAAATGTAAAAATCAGGTTATAGTTATGAATATGAACTGTATAGCTTTGTTGACTCTTGCATTAACGGCAAATCCCATCATGGCGCAATCCGACCCCAAGTCCAAAGCCGATGATCCGCCGCCCCAGGAGGTAACAAGCCGCGAAATAGTTGTTACCGCAACGCGCACTGAGCGCGAGCTGTTTGATGTTCCAACGTCTGTTTCCGTAGTAAAGGCAAAGCAAATGGAACGCAAACCAAAGGGTACCATAGCTCAGATGCTGCAGGATATTCCGGGCATTCAGGTCACCGATGGCGGTATCGGCGGCGGAACCAAGCGTGTGAATATACGCGGGGAAGGCGGCGCGCGCGTCCTTGTACTCATTGATGGAATAAAGATTTCTGAGCAGAAATCCATGGATGGTAGCATGGTCATGATTGGCCCTAATAATGTGGAGCGCATTGAATTAATCAAAGGCCCGGCTTCGGTGCTGTACGGCTCTGAAGCCATAGGCGGTGTTGTCAATATCATCACCAAAAAAGGCGGCACCAGCTCAATACAGGGTACGCAGACACTGCTCTGGGATGGCGCGAATAATTCTTTGACGCCATATACTTCGCTGTATGGCAAACATAATGGAGTCAACTACCGTGTCTCCGGCGATTACACCGATGCGGGTGACAAGATCGGCGCCAGTGGCAGAATAGATAATTCAGGCTATCTTCAAAGAAACTGGTCTGCATATCTGGACTATGCCTGGAACAAGGGTAAAGTCGGGACTGGTTATGACCATTACCGGAGCCGCAACAGAATACCCGGTGCAGTGAGCGAGGAACAGGAGAGCGTCACGATAGAAAGCATGGGCGGTCCCACTGTGGTCAACGGCATCGGCATAACGAATATAGCACTTGATCTGCCCAGGTGGCAGCGCGACCGCTATTACGCTTTTGTGGAACTGGAAAAATTGTCAAGTGTACTGCGAAAAATCAAGTTCACTCCCTTTATCCAGAAAACTGGTAAGGATTTTTTCAATAAAATAGACTACCAATTAAGGGGTCAGCAAGGCCCGGTCTTTGTTAAGAATGATGTTGAGCAGAATCCTTCAACTTTTAACAACCAGACCAGCTACGGCGCAAATTTGCAGACTGACTTGACACTCGGCTATACCCACTACGGCGTTGGCCGTGTTGAATACCTAGACGATGACCTGGATGCCAAAGCCGAAAACCACGGTCGTGTGTACGTCTGGGTGGGTATCCCGAATGTGATGACCATGACGGAACAGGACATACCAACGAGTTCGTCCTGCTTTTACAAGGGCGGCCAACAGACACTTGCCGCCTATCTTCAGGACGAATGGAACCTGCACTCTGACTTGACAGCCACTTTTGGACTGCGTGGAACTTGGTTTCAATCCAAACTCAGCGACACCAATGACGATCGGTTAGCCATAAGAAGCAACTCTGACAGTCACGTGGTGGGCAGTATGGGAATTGTGTACGCGGGCATTCAGGACTGGAGGCTGCGGGTTCTCAGTTCCACCGGCTACAGACATCCTATTCTAAATCAGTTGTACATCGGCACAGCGCACGGCAGTTCCGGCTACGCCTACCCCAATCCGGCTCTAAAACCTGAGACTTCCAACAACCACGAGATCGGTGTGCGCTACGACGCGCATGGTGTACAGGGTGACATCAATGTGTTTTATGCCACTGCGGATAATTACATCACTATCCGGCGCCGCATTGACGACCCAAACTATGATTTCGACAATGTTGAGTCGGCCAGGACTTACGGCACGGAGTTCACACTCAGCTACACCAGTGAACCAGCGAATCTTACGCCCTATCTCGCAGGAACATTAATCAGCCGGACTTTTGACCGGGGCGGAAGTCTTGGCAAGACAGACCGCACGGGGCTGCCTAAATGGAACGGTAGTCTTGGTCTGAGATATGAGCGCAGTTTTACCGCCAAGTTCGATTTCTATACAGATGCCTTTGGCCGCTTTGCCGCAAATAACCAGGAAGATACCAGCAACGAGACTACTTTGAATTACGTGGAAAATGGCGGCTGGGGTACGTTTAACCTGGCTCTGGGAGCCAGAATTACCCGCTCTGGTAAAATAAGGGACTGTTTTGTGGACCTGAACCTGAACAACATTTTTAACAAATCGTACATTCCCTCTATGAGTGTGCTGGAAGATCCGGGGTTCAACATTGTTCTTCGCGCCGGTATGAGCTTTTAGAGCAATCCCATGTGAAAGGAAGATGTATGTCAACCGGACTTATTGCGTCTTTGTACAGCAAAATTGGCCCAGTCGGTGTCGCTCTGGTATTTCTATCTCTTGCCAGCACTTATCTCGCTTTGAAAAACATAGCTCTTATGTCCCTGATAAACCGAGACTTCCGTAGGCAATTTGCTCTCATAGAGTCAGATAGCGAGTTTTGCGCCGACAAGCTGTACAAGTCAAACAATCCTATCATAGGCATTATTGCTGAGATTTTAAGAACACACGCTCATTCCAGCGATATCCGAGCGGAAGTGGCTTACCTTTTTCACCGCAATTTTGTGCGCATTATGCGTGACATTACGTGGCTCAAACTGATTTCTGTCATCGCGCCTCTTTTAGGCCTTCTGGGCACTATGTTCGGGATGACTACCATATTCAGGGAACTGGCCGCCGGAACTGGTGGCGCCAGTGCCTCTATGCTTGCGGATGGTATTTGGGTGGCTCTGCTCACGACTATTATGGGAATGGTTATCGCTATTCCCACTCTGGTGGCTTTTTATTGGCTTAGCTTAAAAATAAAAGACTTTCACATGGAGGCCATAGAACACAGCTACAGGGCTGTGGAGCGATTTCGCTACGCTGACTCCCATGATATTTCTATGCCCCAAAAATAGCGCCGCTCATACCTGGCAAACGCAAAACTAGAGCAAATTCGCTTTGAGATGGTACATCTTCTTGCAGTTCACGTCTGCGCTCGCCGTTCCGCTCACCTGCTATCGCAGGTTCGCTTCACTCTCGGCGCAGACTAAGCACTCCGTGCCATTTCAACTTTTTCAAAGTTGAAATGCTCTAGGTCTCCGCACTTCTGGGAGTTGTTTTAGTTTTTTTCAGAGTTTTTGGGGCTACTTTATCGGTCTGTGTTTGCCCGGGAAGTATCATCGGTATTTCATTCTGGAGAGCCAAGGCTATTTCTGGAAGTGAATGCGCAACGGAAAAATAGTGCTGGTCTGTTGTTATGATTAGGCATTCTTTTTCATTGGTTGTTTGGCTTATGCCTATTATTTGCCCTGTGTTGATGAGCATTTTACTTTGATTGATTGTTGTTACGACTAACAGTGGCGCTGATGATTGCATGTGGTTTCCAAAAAGAATTCCATATCTTTTATTTTAGCAAATTTTTTTCCTGCCCACGCATTTTTTGTTGATTGCAATTCCATTCCGAAATCGCGGAACGCGATTTTGAGATGGAGAGTAATTGTAGATGCACTTTACAACCGTAACAACTGGGCATGTATCGCCTACGCCTCCCATTCCGCTCCCCGCCTGTCGGCGGCTCGCTCCATTATAGCAATTTTCGCTTTCATAGTCCATTTACGGCGAGCCAAGCTCGCCTATGGACTATGAGCGGCCGTGATTCGCAAGCGAATCCCGGCATAGCGGTTTAACTACAATAAGTTAAAC
>JAIRRD010000067.1 GCA_031256155.1 Holophagales bacterium | reverse complement strand
AGAGACTTTGTGGAATTGCCAAGTCAGATTATGGAGAATTGGGCCACGGAACCTCAGGTGCTGAAGATGTACGCACGCCACTGGAAAACGGGCGAAGTCATGCCCGATGCCTTGATCGACAAGATTCAAAACGCCAGTAAATTTGGCAATGGTTTTATCAAGGGTGAGTACCTGGCTGCAAGTCTTTTAGATATGGATTGGCACACTCTTAAAGAGTCCAAAGAAGTTGACGCAGCCGCATTTGAAAAGCAGAGCCTTGACAAAATGGGCTTAATCAAAGAAATTCCGCCCCGTTATCGCACCACATATTTCAACCATATTTGGGCAAGCGGCTACAGTGCTGGTTATTACGCCTATATTTGGTCCGCCGTTTTAGACAGTGATGCCTTCCAGGCCTTCAAGGAAGCCGGGAATCTCTTTGATCAAAAAACCGCTGACAAATTCCGCAAAGAAATTCTAAGCCGCGGTGGGGTTCAGGATGGAGCGACCCTATATAAAAACTTCCGCGGCAGAGACCCCAACGTAGAACCTTTGTTAAACAAGCTGGGCCTAAAATAAAGCCATGAAAAAGCGGAAAAGAACAAGCGCCAATTTAATTAGCGCTTGTTTCTTATGTGTCCTGAGTTTCTATTTCATGCGAAGCTGTATTCAGAAAAATGTAGCTTCGCATGAAATTGTTTTTGAATGTTGGGGATATCATGTTTAGAACTTCTCACAGTGTACACACACTGGCCAGACCTGAAGAGGTGTGGAATGTGATTAAGGATGTTTCCAGGTGGAGGAGTTGGTTTTTAGATGTGGAACTAGTTCAGCTGCATGGCCCGCTTGTAATTGGAATGCAAGGATTGTTGTATTTTATCGGCGACAGAGTTTATACGATGCTAATTAAGAAATGTAGCCAAGGCTATATGGAAATTCTTGTCAACTTACGCTTTGGCGTGAAAATGCGCTTTGTAGCTAATATTTCTTTAGACCCATCGGGAAGTAAAATAAAGTTGGAAAGCGAATTATTAGGCCTGATGGCTATTTTTAACGCATGGGGATTTGGGAAAAAGATAAAAACAGGATTAGTATCCGCGACGCGCCGTTTAGGGGCTTTGAGTCAGGAAACACGCGTTTAGAGCATTGGTTTCATCCCGAAATCGCATTCCGTAATTTTGGGATGGGAGTTTTCGCGGCAGTCATCAGGTAGTGTAAACGACTACACCAAAATATTGAACAAGTGTTATTCTGCATTGTAGCAGTTCAACTTATTGTAGTTGAACTGCTATGTTAGGATTTGTGTGCAAATCCTGATTGCGTATTGTTTACAGGTGGGTTTTGCCTGCCGTTAAGCGAGCAATATAACCTAAAATAGCTATATCCAACCCCATTCCTTGTTGAGGAGGTTCTTATGAAATTGCTAAAAATCAGTCATATTGGTATTGCTTCGCCTACCTTGCAGGAAGCAATGGAGCGGCTGGAACGCATTTTCGGCATCAAGCATGAACATACAGAAGAAGTTGCGGATCAAAAGGTTCGTACGGCTTTTTATCCCATTGGCGAAAGTACTTTGGAATATCTGGAAAGTACAGACCCGGAAAGCGCCATTGGAAAATTCCTGGAAAAGAAAGGCCCCGGAATCCACCATTTGGCCTTTGAAGTTGACGATGTTGACGCCGCAGTCAGAGAGCTTCTGGACAAGGGCGTCCAAATGATTGATAAGACCCCCCGTAGCGGCGCACATGGAAATCGCATCGCGTTTATTCATCCAAAGGAGACAGGCGGAGTTCTTATTGAAATCTGCCAGCCAAGCAGCGGACATTAAAGCAATTAAATCGCTATACCTTTGCCAGTCCTAAGATGAAGAGATTACTGTTAACACACGTGTTCGATAATCATTATGAAAGTACCCTACTTTGGTACGCGTGAAGCGCAACAGTGCCGTTGCACTTCGCTATCTGTCGCATCATCCGTTTCTTGATGTTGCTCCGCGATTAGTTGCAAAGGGGCAGGGACATTTGGCCAATCGCATCCTGGAATTAGCTAAAGAAAACGGTATACCGATACAACATGACCCGGATCTGACAGCCGCACTTGAACCACTGGAAGTAGACACGATGATTCCGCCAAAACTGTTCCAAGCTGTTGCCGTAGTCTTAGCGGCTTTGTACAAGGCCAATAAATCTAATGATTGACCTGCACTGCCACTCAATTTGTTCCGATGGGTCTGACAAGCCAGCGACTATTGCCGAAATTGCGGATCAGTTGGGTATTAAGGCCGTGGCCCTTACGGATCACGACACATTGGCTGGCCTAGATGATTTCCTAGATCAGCAGAGTCGTGTTTCTACCCGCCTTATACCCGGAATTGAGCTGAGTTGTAATTTTTCGGGGAGCGACTTGCACGTTCTGGGACTTTTCATAGATCACCATGACACCCTTTTTCAAGAGCGCGTCAGGAGCCTAAGTTTGCGCCGTGATAAACGCAATGTACAAATATTCCAAAAACTGAACGACCTAAAAATAAAAATTCGACCAGAAGACTTTTTCGAAGATGAACAACTGGGTCTGCTAACAAGGGCACACATAGCAGATATGCTTGTAGAAACAGGACATGCCGCGACAAGAGTGGAAGTTTTTCAAAAATACCTTGGCGAAGGAGCACAAGCCTATATCCCATTTGAATTTTTGTCGCCAGACGATGCATTTACGTGGATCAGGGAAGCTAGGGGATTGCCCTTTATAGCTCACCCCGGGCGCTTCGCCAGAGGCCAGTTTGTGTGGGATTCAGCAATGGCGGATCTTCGTGACAGGGGAGCTCGCGGTGTCGAAGTGTACTACTCCGATCATTCCGAGACAGAGACAGCATATTTCCTAGCACTTTGCAAGGCGCTGGACATGCTTCCGTCAGGTGGTAGCGATTACCACGGGCGCCACAAGCCTGGGTGCAAGCTGGGTACAGGCTGGGGAAATCTGAATGTACCCGATTGGATATTGAATGGATTATAACAACGGCTTCCCAAAAAATTGACATATTAGTCTTCAATCCTATTGAACGCAGCTTCGTATTCGTTATGCTATTAACAGGCAGGGCATGTGACGCAACGAGTTCTCATAGTTGAAGATGATCCGATGAACGCTAAATTCATGGCATCTGTTCTTAAACGAAAATGCGGGATTGAAGTTTTTATCTCTGAGAATGTGGAGGAAATTCTAAAGATAGCCAGTGAGTGTAATTTAAGCGCCATAATAATGGACATCTGTCTCCCGAACTCAGAACACAATGGTCAGAAAGTGGATGGAGTCTATATAACAAAGTTGTTAAAAGCGGAACCGAAAACAGCTACGATTCCGGTTGTCCTGGCAACCGCGCAATCAATGCCAGGCGCCAGGGAACATTTACTGGAGCTTACAAAGGCCGAACACTATATTCCTAAGCCGTTCCATGACCCGGACGACTTCATGCGTGAAGTAATCAGTGTAATTAGACCTGATACATAGCGAGGTGGTTGCGAAACGGTGAGCATACCGCCGGTTCCGCTTGCTCCGTTATATACGGAATAGGTATAGTCAACGCACTTAACAAACGGTACAGAATTGAAGGTGACACGAACTTCTCTATGACCGCACCGAGTATATTGGCATCCGCCATCGTGTCTGTCTGTACATGGAATTTAAACTTTTTGAGAATCTCCTGGACATTGGGAGAGAAACCTTCCAAATACGCCAGAAAGTATATTTTGAGCTTCTGCTGGCTTGCGCGGCTCGTAAGGTCTTTTAAGCGAAACTTTGACATGTTGCAAAAGGACTGTTTCGCTGTGCGGCACAGTGCCTCTGTTTGGTTGATGTTGCCGGATTTATCAAGTTTTTCCTTCATTCTCAAAACTTCATCTTTGGTATCTTCAAGTACCGCGTCCAAACGGCGTATTACTGTCATGGGAGGATGACATCGCGGTATTTCCCGCGCACATAAACATCACGGAGACAATCGTCGGCAATTCCCCAAATAAAGCTGACGATTGAGTTGTAGGTTTGGTCGTCCATATATTATTTGCCTAGCTTGCCTGTGCTTGCTTTATAACTATTTATCGCTGATAGCATCGCTAATAGCATTGACGGGTGTTTTTATCCACTCTGCTATCGTCTGTATCACGTCTGGACTGACGCTTTGGCCTGGGGAATAATACTCCACTCCTGTACTCTTGCCTGCGACTGGCATGAATAGGTGGTTCAGCTTGGGGAAGCTCTTGTGGGTGGCATTGGGGAAGCCCTTTTTCCACATGCCGAAATCCGTCATGGTGACTTGAATGTCGGCTTCTCCCTGAAGTATCAAAGTTGGGCGCTTGCTCTTGCTGAGCGAGGCTACGGGATCATATCCCCTCAGGTCCAGCCAGAAGGATGCTGGTGTGCCCAGCGGCAATTCGTTTGCTGGCGTGTCTATAGACAAATCCTCAGATTTGACTTTTGCCACAGCCCCTGGGATGCTCTTTTTGATACTTTCTGGGCCTCGGTCTAAAAGTTGCTCAAGAATTAAATCTTCAATTGGCCTCGCAGAGCCTGCCAGGGACACAAAGCCAGCGGCTTTTGGACACCTCTCCGCAATCCGGCCAAGGGCATAACCCCCAAGCGAATGGCCGAGGACAAACACCTTGTCCGCATTTATTCCATCCGATTGGCTGACGATTGACACCGCCGACACTACATCATCAACGGTTTCATCGTCCAGGGTAAAAATTTCCGGCCATTTAGCCCCGTGGACAAATGTGCGCTTGTCATATCGCAGAACAGCTACGCCCTTGTCGGCCATGCCCCATGCTATATCCCTGTAGATATAGCTTTCCCCGATTCGCCCGTTGCGATCCGACGGGCCGCTTCCATGGACAATGACCAGAGCGGGGAAAGGCCCTTTTCCTGTCGGCAGCGTCATAGTCCCATGCAGTTCCCAGGGGTCTTTTCCAACCGTAACGCTTTTTTCGCTGATCCCCTTTGGGGGCTTTGCCTCGGCAGCAATTATTGGCTTGGCATCCCCTATTGGCTTGGCATCCCCAACGCGCTTTAGTTCAAAGGGAAATGAGCCGCCACCCTGTGTAAAATCCCCTTTTATTGCATCGTCTTGCATACGTCCTTTGAATGTAGGATTCCCCGGAATTCCAGGCATCTTAAAAGAAATATCTTTCTCCGAATAATTTACTACTTCCAGCTTGAAATCCTTCAGGTT
>JAIRRD010000264.1 GCA_031256155.1 Holophagales bacterium | reverse complement strand
CAGCATTCAGGTCACCCCATCCCCACTTGTTCCATTGTCTGTTGCGATATACCTTGACTTCAGCAAAAGTTTTTTCGCCTATCATGCTGTCATATCCGATATTCCATCCCTGAGCTGTGTACCTGTCTGAATCGGACTGTGCCAATCTCAGGTAAGAACCACTGCCGCTCCTGTCAAACACCCATTCCTGGTGTGACCCACCGAATGTGATTCTGTTGTTCGTACTTAAAGCTGCGGTCAATTTGCCTTCATAAAATTTATTGTTTTGAGTGGAGTCGTAAGATTGGAGGGCGTCCCAAAATGGTATGTAATATCCCGTTGGTAGTGGGGATGACTGGGTTACATAAAAACCTGAATCTACTTCCAACAATTTGTTTATTCTGTCGTCACCTGCCAGGATGGTTTTCCTGTATCTTGAGTCCTGAGCTATCAGTTTGCTGTTTGCAACCTTGGCCGGAGTTATTGAAGTGCCAAACATAAACCAGACGCGGTCTTTCCAAATCGGCCCCGTCATCGTGATATCCCATGTTCTTGAGAAAGCATCGGATACATTTCCGCCTTCGCGCTGTGTTTCATCGTCCTCAATATCCCTGGAGCGTCCTCGCCATGAGTCCCTGTCAATGTTGGCTCTTAGCGAACCGCCAAATTCATTGCCGCCGCTCTTACTGACCATGTTTATAGACCCGCCCAGTGTGCGTCCATAGCGTGCGTTCAACGGCGATAATACGACCTGAATGTCTTCGATTGAGTCCACAACGTACCAAACGGCGTCAACCGTGCCTTGATGGGGGTCTTTGATGTCAGCGCCGTCAAGCCGGAAATTCACGCTATTGACCTGGCCGCCCCGAATTACGGGGTTGCCCCCGGACATAATTACGCCGGGCGTCATACTCGCGGCGGACCAAAAATTAATTTCGCCGCCAAGTTGAGCCAGTTTCTCCTCTGAATAATTGACTGAAGTTTTAGTGTCTGTCTTGTCAAAGGCAATGACGTCATGACCGGTTATTTCAACCGTTGTGCTGGCCACGGCCACGGCTTTCAATATATTGTCCTGACGTATGCTTTGACCTACGCCAACGCGAAGATTCCTGATGGTAGCTCCAATATGCCCATCCGATTGGATTTTTATGGTGTAACCGCCAGGCGGCAGCAACAGAGCCCGCCACTCGCCTTTGGAATCAGTCGTAACCACACGCTGACCCATGAGCTGAGGTGCCGTCAATACAAGTATAGCCTTTATAGGTCTGCCGTACGCATCGGTAACTCTGCCGGTAATCTGACCTGTAGTGACTTGAGCTATAACAGGCGGCGATGCTGCTAACAACAAACCTAGGGTGATAATATGCGCGATTCTAAATAGTTTTGTCATCTTCAATCTCCCTGCGTCTGTTGATCAGAAACGAAACCCAAGCGCAAATTCGATGTGTGGTGAAAAACGGTTTAACTTGAGGGTGTCGTCAAATAGTGTATGACCTTTTCCATAACCCCCTGGCACTGTTCCGGCTCTATGAACGTAATCCGCCGCTGTATAGCTGAGGCCAAGCAACTGGATTTCCCAAAAATAATTTTCTGACGAGATTGAAATACCCGCGAAAAGGCTAATTGACAACCCGTTTTTATTGTGGATGCCATTGTATGTATCTTCAAAACCTCTATTACCAGCCTTATGTGGTTTGCCCTCTTCATCGGTAACTTTGTCCTCACTACTCCTCCAGCCCCAGATGTCGGCAATATATTCCTGTCTGAAATTGGAGCCGCCAATCTGGACGCCGATCCTCAGGCCAATATTTTGGAAGGGCTTTTCGTAAGCGGCTCGAAAAAACAAGCCGTCCAGTTGATTTTTTCGACTGTCAACGGCCCAGACATCATCAATAATCCAGTTGCCGTCAATGGGCATTTTGGATAGATCATGCAAATACTGATTGCCGGGTTTATAGCTAAACCCCGCTTCGCCGCTGAGGCGACCAAATCTGAAAGCATAACCTCCCTCAAGGCCAAATCCCATCATTACAGAAGACAAATTATCTTCTTTGGCAGCAATCTGCACTCCCCCTCTGACTTTTACGGCGGAAAAAAAGCCCGTTTCCTGTGCCCCAATTTGAATAGGGAAGCCAAGCAGCGCTAGAAGAGCGCCAACAGGGAAAAATCTGTGGGCTTTCATTTAATTACCTCCTACCAGTTAAAGACAAGGCAATGCCAAATTTTTAACGCATGTAACTGTAGCAATGATTATACCAAGTTGCGTTTGTATTATAGCGGTTTAACTTAATTGTAGTTAAACCGCTATGTCAGGATTTGTTTTCAAATTCTGACCGCGTATGCTTGTAGGCGGGCTTTGCCTCATAGGCATTAACATAATTTTACCTTTGTGGCCGCAAATCCCTTGCGTGGACACACTTTTTGCCAGAAATTGATATTTTGTTGATGTCGTTTTTTGTTGTATAAGTGTCAATATAACAACATTTATAGTCGTTAAGATTAATGTATATGGGGCTTTGCCTGCAGTTAAGCGAGCAATACAAGTGAAAATAGCTATATAGTGATTCCATATCAAAATTGGGGAACTCAATTTTGATATAGAAAGCCAAAGCAACTCGGTGAAAGGTTGTGCAATTCAATAGTAGCGCCTATGATAAAGGCTATGTATGCTTCAATTTGGCAGATGGACGGAGGCCGATGGGATATTCAATGCCTTGCTGGGCTACGTCGGCAAGATTTCTAAAAGATTTCAACCCAACGTCCCTGACCGGATTGGCCAAAGAGATGGCGGGAGAAAGGCATGCGGAGTATTGAAAAAAAAGTTGCGCAAAATGGAGGAACAATAAATACAATGTTTGAACATGATATTGAATACATGATTGGCCAAGCTGTGAAATTCAATAACAGCGGCCAAATTAAAGAAGCGGAGGCACTCTGTCATAGAGTTTTGGAGAGCCAGCCAAACCATGTTGAAGCTTTGTATCTTTACGGAGTTATAGCTGGCAGGAATGAAAATACCGAACTTGCGCTGAACCTGCTTGAAAAAGCAATAAATTTGAACCCAAACCACATTAAAGCTTTAAATAGCCTTGGAACAATCTACAAAAATATGGGCAAACGAGAGCAAGCCATTAAGCTCTATCGCAGTGCTATAAATTTTTCACCGGAATTTGCGGATCCTCACTATAATCTGGCTGTAATATACTCTGAAGAAGGTTTAGGACAAGAAGCCATCAACGAATTTAACCTAGCAGTAAAATATGGACCTGATTTTGCCGCTAGGGCTTTCAATCATTTAGGAATTTTGCTGAAACAATATGGTCAGCTTGACGGCGCGATTTCCGCAAGCAAAGTAGCTATCAAACTTGATCCTAATAGCGCTGTAGCATATAACAACCTTGGCAACCTATTGCTGGATTATGGAGATATAGATCAAGCTATAGAGGTATACAATAAGGCCTTGCTGATTGATAGCAATTTTATAGAAGCCCACAGTAACTTGATTTTTGCTGTTCATTCTCACTTTGATTATGATTCTAAAGCTATTCTGAGTGAATGTAAAAATTGGTCGAAAAAATTTGAATCTCCATTACTGTGTGAAAAAAATAATTTAACGCACGAAAAATTGCCAGATAAAAAACTAAAAATAGGTTTTGTCTCTCAGGCCTTATATGAAGGAGCTGCAAACCGTTTTTTATTACCTTTGTTTATTAATCATAATAATCACGAGTATGATATATTTTGTTATAGCAGTTACAATATTAATGATTCTGCCACTTCTGAATTACAAAAATATATTTATAAATACCGGAACATTCAAGCTCTTACAGACCGAGATGCGGCCAATTTGATTAAAGAAGACCAGATAGACATCCTTGTTGACCTATCGCTTCACACAGGACATAACAGATTACTTATATTTGCTCACAAACCCGCGCCCGTGCAAATGACCTGGCTGGGGTATCCAAGTACCACCGGTATGAGCAGTATTGATTACAGGATTACGGATAGATATTTAGACCCGCAGAAAGAAGACGAACAATTTTACAGTGAAAAATCTATATATATATCTAGTTACTGGTGCTATTCGGAACCCAAATTTGATAAACAACTTGATGTAAATGAATTACCGGCACAAAAATCTGAATTTGTGACTTTTGGCTGTTTAAATAAATTCTGCAAAATTTCCAAAGAAACTGCCCAATGCTGGATACAACTCCTAAAAGAAATATCAGGTTCCAAATTGCTGATAAATTCTGATGTGGGAGAGCATAGGAATAATTTCGTAAATAAATTTACCGATAACGGAATTGACCCTTCAAGAATACAATTCATTGGGAAACAATCATATTTAAAATATTTTCAAGAATATAATAATATAGATATTGGACTGGATCCGTTTCCCTGGAATGGCGGAACTACCACTTGTGATGCACTGTGGATGGGTGTGCCTGTAATTTCTTTGAGAGGAAATACAGCGGTCGGCAGGGGCGGAGCAAGCATCCTTTCCAATGCGGGATTATTTGATTTCATCGCAAATTCTCGACAAGAATACATTGATACAGCAAAAAAAATCTGCTCAGATTTGAATCTGCTCGCTTCAATACGAGCCGGTCTGCGTGAAAAAATGCGGCAATCAGTTTTGATGAATGGTAATAAATTTGCGAGCGAAATGGAGCAAATTTTTAGAAAAGCATGGATGGACTATTGCTATAGCAATTCCATGTAAAATATTCCATTTTACATAGAATAAAGTCTGGCGGCATGGCGGGCATATTTAAATGTATTTGCTTAAATTAAAAAAATTTACAGTAATTGGCGACTGCCCCAAAACCTTCCATCTCGAAATCGCGGAACGTGATTTTAAGATGAAACTGCTATATAATCTATACAAATGGAAGTGTCACAAGATTTTTCGCGGCAGGCAAAGGATTTACGTGTGGGAACATGGGCGGCCATTGCCTCCTATGGAATGTGGGGGCTATTTCCAATTTACTGGAAACAGGTTGTTCATATAGACGCCGTACAAATTCTCTGCCATCGCATATTTTGGTCGGCGATTTTTTTACTGATAGTCATGTGGATGCGTGGTATGAGCAAACAGCTCATACCTATTTTTAAGCAAAAGCAGTCTTTTATGGCTGTAGCTATCTGCGGTGTGCTTATAACGGCCAACTGGGGAACTTATATTTGGGCTGTCAATTCTGGAAAAGTGACCGAGTCCAGCCTTGGCTACTATATAACGCCCCTCTTGTCTGTTGGGCTTGGCAGCCTTTTCTTTAAAGAAAAAATGGACAGGTGGACAAAGACGGCCGTAATTATCGCCACACTTGGCGTTGCTACTGCTGCGGCCATGATGGGGAAATTGCCCTGGATTGCAGTATCGCTGGCGACCACATTTTCCATCTATGGTGCGGTCAAGAAAAAAGCGAGGCTAGACGCACTGCCGGGGCTTGCGGCTGAAACGATAGCTGTCGCGCCATTTGCGCTGACTTGGCTACTTTGTGTGCATTATTCTGGCAATGGCGGATATTTTTTGGCGGACGCAAAATCAACAATTTTCTTGGCCATAGCCGGGCCTGTCACAGCCATACCGCTTCTCGCTTTTGCCTATGCCGCAGTCAGGATTCCCCTGCAGCGCATAGGTTTTATTCAGTACTTTTCGCCAACAATCCAGCTTATGCTGGGACTGCTTGTCTTTGGGGAACGAATGAACTTACCTATGGCGCTGGCTTTCGCAACCGTTGTCTGTGCGGTCGTAATTTACAGCAGTTCCATCTCAAAATCGCGTTCCGCAATTTCGAGATGAAAATTGAATCGCTATAGCCATTTTCAACATTATTTAAAGTAATCCACACCCGACTTGAATATTCCCATATCTTTATTCCCCGGCACGTTTTGCCATACATGGGAACTGTAGCGTTCGGCGTGAGCCATTTTGCCGAATATCCTGCCGTCCGGGCTGAGCAGACCCTCAATGGCTAAGGCGCTTCCATTGGGGTTGTAGTCCAAATCCATGCTCGGCTGTCCTCTGTCATCAACATACTGGGCAGCCACTTGACCTTTTGCCAACAGTTCGCGCAGGACGGCATCCGGCCCCACAATCCGGCCCTCGCCGTGGGCAATGGCAACTGTGTGTTGCTCGCCTGGCTCTACGTACCTCAGCCAGGGGCTTGCGTTGGAAACGATGCGTGTCCAGGCCATGCGGCTTGTATAGCGCAGTGAGTTAAAGGTCAATGTGGGGTCGGAAGGCTGTTGCTCTCTTATTTCACCGTACGGAACCAGGCCAAGTTTGATGAGGGCCTGAAATCCATTGCATATTCCAAGCATCAGTCCATCCCTAGCACGAAGTAGTTCATGAACGGCATCCCGAACTTTTGGGGCGCGATAAGCGGCAGCTATGAATTTACCCGAACCTTCCGGCTCATCGCCGGCGCTGAAACCACCCGGAATCACAATAATGTTGGCTCTGGAAATTGCTTTGGCCATTGCTTTCAAGCTTTCGTCTATTGCTTTTGGTGTCAGGTTTCTGAACACCAGCGTTTCAGTTAGCGCGCCCGCATTTTCAAAAGCCGCCGCTGTGTCGTATTCACAGTTAGTGCCTGGAAAAACAGTCAACAACACACGGGGCAAAGCCGCTTTGATGGATGGGGCACCTGGAGGAGACGCGCTAAATGGAGCAAAGAGAGGGAGGCGGTTTGCCTGTCGTCCGTCTGTTGTCGGAAAGATGGTTTCCAGTGTGCGCTCCCAAGCCTTTTCGGCCTCAAAGAGGCTTATTTGAGTTCCATTTACCTTGATTAGCGGCTCAGAAATAGTTTTGCCAAGAAGCACAGCAGGTAGCTCTAAATCTGAATCCGGCGTTATTTCCAACACAAAGGAACCCAAGCGCGGCGCAAACCAAAATTCGGTGTCCTGTAGGGTCAAATCCATACCAATCGCGTTGCCAAAGGCCATTTTGGACAAGGTAGCCGCCAGTCCATCCATGCCGACTGTATGTATTGCACGCACCTTTTGACTGCGAACCAAATCGGCAACACGCGAATAGATACTGTTCAGAGAAGTCCAGATCGGCAAATCCTCGGAAGTGCGCGGAAGCTCAATTAAAACCAAGCTGTTGCCTGATTCTTTCAATTCAGGCGTTGCAGTTTCATCAGCTTTTATAACGCCAACGGCAAAGGTCACCAAGGTTGGCGGTACATCCATATCTTTGAAAGATCCTGACATGCTGTCTTTACCACCAATGGCGGGTGTTTCCATTTCTATCTGCGCGTGAAGTGCGCCCAGCAGTGCCGCCGCTGGCAGGCCCCACCGTTCAGGTTCACACTGCGGCTTGCAGAAATACTCCTGGAGCGTGAAGCGCAGTTTTCTGTGATCCGCGCCTAAAGCGACAAGTTTTGCCGCTGCGGCAACGTGCGCCCAGACTGCGCCGTGAAACGGAGACCAACGGCTTAAAACAGGAAAAAAGGCATGACTCATGGCAGAAGCTGTGCTGGTTTTGCCATGCGTCACGGGGAACTTGGCGGCCATACTCTCTGTCGGTGTCCGCCGCCTTTTGCCGCCAAACGGGACTGTCAGACTGGCCGCGCCAATGGTTGAGTCAAACCGCTCGACCAAACCGCGTTGGGAACATGTGTTCAACTCCGCTAAACGCGACAGCCATGCAGCTTTTAAGTCTGTAACTTCTTTTGAATTGAATGGGTTTGGCAACAGAGTCGGCGCTGTTATTTCAGCCCTTGAGAATGAAGGTGCTCCGTTTGTATCCAAAAATTTCCGGCTGATGTCAACAATGGCGCTACCGCGCCATGTCATCACCAGTCGCCTAGTTTCTGTCACCTCCGCGACAACAGTTGCTTCTAAATTTTCCCGGTCAGCATACGACAAGAGCGCAGACAGGTCATTTGGCGCAATTACAACGGCCATGCGTTCCTGGCTCTCAGCAATGGCAAGCTCGGTACCATTGAGACCTTCGTATTTCTTTGGAATGACATCCAGGTTTATCTTTAGGCCATCGGCCAATTCACCAATGGCAACAGAAACTCCGCCAGCTCCAAAGTCATTGCACTTTTTTATTAAGTGCGCAAATTCTGTCGTGCGGAAAAGGCGCTGAAGTTTGCGCTCCATCGGCGGGTCACCCTTTTGAACCTCAGCGCCGCACTGTTCAATACTGGCTTCTGTATGGCTCTTACTGGAGCCTGTAGCGCCGCCTATACCGTCTCTTCCTGTGCGTCCGCCTATGAGAATTACCAGATCGCCTGGAAGCGGTTCTTCGCGCCTGACCTGAGCCATTGGAGCAGCGCCAACCACAGCGCCAATTTCCATGCGTTTTGCGACATAGCCATCATCGTATATTTCCGTGACTTGACCTGTGGTCAAGCCAATCTGATTTCCGTAAGCTGAAAATCCGCGAGCCGCTTCCTGCGTGATTTTGCGCTGGGGCAGCTTACCGGGAAGAGTTTTCTCTACAGGTACCCTTGGGTCGCCGGAACCCGTAACGCGCATGGATTGATATACGTAGGCCCTGCCAGACAGTGGATCACGGATAGCACCGCCCAGACAGGTGGCGGCACCGCCGAATGGTTCAATCTCTGTCGGGTGGTTGTGCGTTTCATTTTTGAACATTAGCAGCCAGGGCTCACTCCCATTCGGGGCCGCTGTGTTGTCAATATCCACTACCAATGAACATGCGTTGATTTCAGAGCTGACTTCCTGATCATCCAGCTTGCCGACAGACCTGAAATATCTGGCTGGCAATAGCGCAATATCCATCAGACACTCAGGTTTTTCTTTAAAACGATCTCCAAATACCAGGCTGCGGATTTGACGATATTGCTTCAGTGCCTTGCGTATAGGCACTGTCAGCGGCGCATCTTCAATTTTTATTTCTGTAAGTTCCGTCAAAAAAGTTGTGTGGCGGCAGTGGTCTGACCAGTAGGTGTCGAGCATCTTCAGCTCTGTTTCCGTAGGGTCGCGTTTTTCTGTGTCTCTGAAATAAGCCTGTGTATGGCGCAGATCGGCCAAAGTCATAGCCATGCCATGTGCAGATTGAATCGCCTGAAGTCCAGTGTCATCCGCACTTGTAAATCCCGTCATTACTGAAACCGCGCTCGATTCCGGCAATATGGGATTCAAAGTAGAGGGCTTTTCCAGGACAGCTTCGCGGCTGTCAACCGGATTGACCAGATGTTTTTTGATTTTCCCAAGGTGTTCTGCTGTCAATGCCCCTTTAAAAACAAACACTTTTGAACAGACTACAGTTGGACGCACGCCCGGGCAAAGCAGCTTGAGGCATTGGGCAGCACTGTCCGCACGCTGATCGTATTGACCCGGAAGATACTCAAGCGCCAGCACTGATTCCGATGGCTTGGCAGAGAATTCATCCTCATAGACCACGTCCAGAGGCGGCTCAGCAAAAACTGTCCAAAGGACTGCTTGATAGTCGGTGTCTGACAGACCCTCAACGTCATATCGAACAAGGGTACGCACCTGTTCCAGAGACGAAATGCCTAAAATGTTTTTGAGGTCATGCAGTAAATGAGCGGCATCTACAGCAAATTCAGGTTTTTTTTCAACAAAAATCCGGCGAATGGCTGACATTTGTTCCTTGGTGTAGTAATAGTTCTACGTGAAATGTGCCATTTCACATAGAATGAAGTTTGACTGAAGAGCAAAGTATTTTACGGTTTTAAGAGGACAACAAAATGCAAGTATTCTTCAGCCTATGTAACAGGATACAGCAGTTTTGGGAATTATCCAGTATGAGCTACTTGCAAAAAGTATTACGGGAAGCTGTTGCAGAGCAAGCTCAATTCGATGGTAAATTAAACCCGCGATTCAGCTATTGGATGGTCAGAACCGGAGGCATGTTGAGCTATCGTGTTGGGTATAGGTTTTGATAGAGACGCATAAAAAACTTCAGTTTTACAAATGACTCTAAACTTTTCTTTGTAATGAATGTATTTGCTCCCCCGTCCAACACGCCCCGCGCTACTGCCCATAATAGGGCTAG
>JAIRRD010000220.1 GCA_031256155.1 Holophagales bacterium | reverse complement strand
ATTTTGAAGCTGTGTTGTAATGGTCTTGGCAAACGCTCGGCTTATTTCTCTATTTACAAGGTCTGCATATAATTCCATTAATTCCATGTCTATTTTGCGGCGGTGTACCATACGGCGTGTCGTGCGGCGTATTATATCATCCATAGGCTTTAGTTCCCGTATTATGCCAAGTGTAGGTATGCTTCCTAAATACACTATCTCGTTTTTTGAATTATTCAGCATTAATGCGCCTGAAAAACTTGGTGTAACATAGCCTCGCCTTATACTTGCTCGTATTGGCGATGTAGAATAATCATAAACATCAACGTGTAGAAGCACAGCTTCTGGCGGAGCGATTGTACCTTCAGGCACAACTGTCGCAAAAGTAGCTAAATGATCCCTTAGCGCCACAGCAAGTATTTTTTCCAAATTTTCATAACGACCTTCAGAGACATACAAGCGAGATTTAATGCTCACAGCCACTTTCACAGGTGGTAAGGGCTGCTTAAAAAATTCCTGGTATGGGCGCTTACATGCAAATAATAAGAGTATCAAAATCTGAATCACAAGAAAGTGTAAAATTCTCATTTTGCCTCCACGAAAGAATTAGATGATTAATACGTTGCAGAATATAACACAAATTGTTATGTCTTGCAAATTTTTATTATCATTAAATCCAGTGTAATATTTCGCAGTCACTCATTGTTAATTCGTTGATTTTATTCTGCATCGCGTTTTGTAGCCCTAATAGCACAAGTGCGTCATTTTCAAGGCTTGACATTAAATTATTATAGTAAATCATTGTTGTATCTATCAAAAGTTGAGTATCTGGATCAGGGTTTTTTTCATGCTCACTTATAAGCCGTGGCAGATAAA
Source organism: Holophagales bacterium (assembly GCA_031256155.1). Taxonomy (GTDB): domain Bacteria; phylum Acidobacteriota; class Holophagae; order Holophagales; family Holophagaceae; genus WRHW01. The sequence continues at coordinate 10,174 of JAIRRD010000220.1, read as the reverse complement.
GTTTGTAATAATCAATATCCTTATTTTTCTTTCCCATCCTCGTCTGCAATGATTCAATCTCACGTATTATGCTCGACAATTGATTATTTAATACTGTGCATGGATTTGGAGACGGCGGGGGTGCACACTTTTTACTTTGCACCTGAAAGTAAGCAGACGCGATCATGTTCATTATGTAATCAGTGGCGTCAAGCGGAATAAAACTCGGATCAAGAATCGCCCAGATGTTAAAAATAAATGAATAGTCACCTATGAAGTCATCAAGGGGTGGAAGCTGTCCACAGCTAAGTTGACGCCAATCCACCTGCCAAGTAAGAACCTGTTGGTCTATCCAGGCAAAAGGTGTCATTCCGTTGCCGTAAGAGGGATTACTTTGTATGCTGTCCTGCGTACCGTTTTGTATGCTGTCGGCGATTTTGTTAAAGGCAAGGGTCCAAGCAGAGTTAATCAGACTCTTTACATACTTGACGGCAGTTTCATTATCTTTTGGAAGATAGTCCGTATGAATGGACTGCAAGACACTCTGAACGAATGAATCATCGTTGATATACAATTCAGCGTAAATTACTTGAGCGTGCTTGGTTGCACGCCACCCGGTCAGCCACTCGTTGATTTGACGGTTTACCCATATTACAGGGTGCAGTTTAGGTTGAGCAGGTGTCTGCTCGGCAACACTGACTGCGGGAGCCGCCGCGATAGGAGGCACAACCCCTAACGGCAATAGGGTGACAACTATGGAAAAAGGGATTGAAGCGAACATGATACCCCCCTTAATACCAAAATTTTACAAGATTTTTTTCGTTTTCAACATAGTATTTTTCGCTTCGTTTAGCAAAATTTCTGAAGTTCTGCAATTGTCTGATACCAAGATACGATCTTTTGATCGCATCTTGGTATCCAGCAATCACCATGTCCAAAATAATCCAGTAATGTCCATAAACCACAGTATTAGATAGAATATTTTCATTTTTATTGTCCGCAGACATTTGCTATGGTACGCTATGGTCTACCCCTTTCTGGGGGTAAACAAAGGGGTAAAATGAGTGTTGGGATCTCTGATACCCCTCGCAATTGACTGCCGTTTGTTTTTTGAAGTCGGGCTTAGTTATTATGGTGTGAAATTATCATGAAAAAAATCATTTCATTGTTATTCATAACTTTTTTTGGGTGTAACTTCCTTTCAGCCCAATCAGTCTTCGACCACACACTCGCCCGGCACAAGGGCAACAAGATAGTCCTATTGGGTGAATGGAGGGCGGCAGATACCGCCAAGTGGCGCGAGGTCATTGACGCCGATGGCGTTTATGAGCATGGCTTTTTGCTGGTTGATCGCCAAAGGCTAATGTCTGGGTCAATTGCGTTCGGAGCCTTAAACAGAGACAACATCGTAGCCTTCGAAAGATATTTCCGCCAACGCCATGGGCTAAGCAATACTGCAAGATGGGCTGCCCTGGACATTGGGAGCAATTTGATTGCGTCCGGTACCCAAGTGCTGGAATCCAAAGATTTTGAAAGGCGGCTGGATGAACGCAGAATCAAAAGCCCGCTTAGGCAAGTCAGGGATTTTCTGCGCGAAAACCCAGACCACATAGATGCCAAAACAGACTTGCTAAAAGAAGTCCGCCGCCGCGCCCTGCATGCAATGCCAAAGGATGCAATTGAAGACCTAGACACAGAGAAAGACCTTCGGACTTGGGAAGTGCTTGCCGCCGAAACCGATAGAGTGTTCAACGGTTCGTGGCTGGGGATTGACCTCGACTTTTTCAAACCAGAGCAAAATCAGCCAGAACGCTTCAGCAAACTGATGAGAAATGCCTTTGCCAAACATATTCCTAAAGTTGAGGATGCAGTTCGGCTGGAGCCAACCAATAATACGCTTTGGAATATCTGGGCTTGGATGGCGCGGAGCATGCCTGACTATAAGTGGGAACCGTTCATTAACTCCTTTGAACCAATTGCTTTTGCCAGGAATCAGCGGCTTATTACGACATCAATTCCCTCAAATGAAGCCTGTGCCTGGATTATTCAAGAGGCAAGGGCAAAAAATGATTGGGGCACTGTTGTCAAGTTTGCAAAGGTAGCAAGGCTATTCTTTTACAATCCTCTGAATACAAGAGGGGAATGGGTCCCTACTGGGGCTGTGCAACGCTTGTCAGTTCAGGCCGTTGAAAGCTACCCGGCCAAATCAGCTTATGCCCCTTTGCTTGAAGCTCACTTGATGCTTGGCGACATAGAAGCCGCCAATAATGCCTTCGATGAAATGATGCGCTTGCCATGGGGAGCCGCAAGCCATGCAGCAATCGCCGCGGAAGTGGCCAGATCCGCCGGAAGAAGAGAAATAGCAGAAATTTGGGAAAAAGGCGGGCAGATCAATCATTTGCCATATGCTGCATTGCCTTTCCCAAGGCTTTATTTTCCTTTCTTTGTAGCCTCAAACAATAAGCCTGAAAATCGCTTCTCCACACAATTCCGGCAATTAATCAGCAGTCTACCCGGCATTTTCACCCTTGTCACTGCCACAGAGCAGAACATGGAAACGCTGGGCTGGAATAAATACGATGATGAAAGGTGGGCCCTAATTGCCGAAGACGGGAAGATTCTGGCTCAGGATACTGCCATACCTGACCCGGAAACCCTGCAAGCCTTGTTGATTGGCCATAATGTGAGGAGCGAAGCAGACCTATACCGCAAGTACATTTCAGACCACGGGAGCACGCCCGGTGTTGAGCTAACTTTAGCCTTTGATGTTTTATCCCAAGCAGTTTCAAGGACTGCTACCCAATCAGATGACAAACAGGGCGAAATCGCCTACAGCGAATCAGCCAGGTATTTAAGCAAAGTGCTGAGGGAACATCCTGAAGTAATGGTAAATTTGCCCAATATCAGCACTAGCCTTACTACACAGAATGAATCCATGAAATTGCTTGCCAAGCCAATGCTGGCAAATATCGAATCATTGCTGGAAAAAAAGCCATCTTCAGATGCCCTTTGGGGTCAATGGATGGTCTGGAAAAATATCAAGAGCGATGATCGTTCATTGGAGCCGGTTGTAGAGCGAGTAAAGTTAAGCCCTCTGTCACAGACTGGAATGGTGCCGCCGCTCTTTGTGATAAGTGCATATTACGAAGAATGCAAAAAGAATGGCAACTGGGCAAAGGTAATCATGTTACTGAAAACCGCTTGGGATAGGGAATTTGAAAGAGTCTGCGACCCAATAGAAGGCAACATGCCCATATCAGTCACCAAAGCCAATATTGGCAACAACCTCGGCATCCCGCTCATTGAAGCCTACCTGCACGATGGCAAGCCACTCGAGGCAGATGAAATTTTTAATGCCGTGCTGGATTGCGGCGGCACATTCACAACTGTTTCAAAAATTGTTGAATTGGCCAAAGAAAAGGGCTTTGAAAGGTATTCGAGAGAGTGGGAAGGAAAAACCAAAAAAATGCCAAGTCTTGATTAGACCGTCTATATCCCTCCCTCATGGCTGGCATAAACAACCGTTTTCCCCTCAAACCAATCCCCCTTTAGAATGTCAGACCTTGAAATGCCATCTAGGTTCGCAAATGCTTCATCCAGCAATAGCACTTTTCGCTCTGTAGCCATGGCGGCAGTTAGTAAAATCAACTGCTTTTGCCCTCCGCTAATGTTTCCCCCGCTCTGAGAAAGCACAGTTTCATACCCCATGGGAAAGGCTTGAACCAATTTTGCAAGACCGCTTTTTCCAGCGGATGCCATTATTTTCTCCATCTGAGCTTGGCAACTGAGTATTTTGAGGTTTTCCAGGATAGAACTCCCATACAACTGTGGGTTTTGCGGCATGTATGAGACTTGATTCCTCAAGTCCCTTGCAGTCCGCCCTCCGATAAGAATTCGCCCTCGTTCTGGTTCCAACAGCCCTCCCATTAATCGCAGCAAGGTACTTTTTCCTGCCCCAGAGGGCCATTTCAGCCAGTGTTTACCACCAGAATTGATTATCAAGCTCAGTTCCTTAATTACCCAAGGGCCATCCTGTGAATACCTAAACCATACATCTTCCAATTTGAGGTCAAGGTTTTGAGAGGCTGGCATGAATGGTGACTTTGGTTCCTGCTCCATGGAGAGTATTTCCTGGGCTTTTCCCATTTGTGGTTTGGCAATAATGAATGAAATACCTAAATTCATCGCCCCTAGAACCGCCCCTGTCAGGCTTCCTCCCATTTGCTGGACAGCGAAAAGAGTCCCGATGCTGATATTGCCCAATAATACCTGGCGGCCGCCTTCCACCAGAATTGAAAGAGTTATCAGTTGTTGAATTGAGCCAAGACCGACTTCGTTCCATAGCCCGACACGTTGCCGCTTTAGGCCAAGGAATTGGACATTGGAGTATTTCTTCCACCATCTGTCAATGGTTCTATCCTCCACGCCTGCCGCCTTAACTGTGGCTATCCCATTGAGCATCTCAAGCATAGAGTTTCGCTCCTCTATTTGAATTGGAATGGCTCTGCGCTGGATGCTGGCCTGCACCAAGCCGCTAGCCAGGCTCATAATGGCCAATAATAAGCTCCCCCCCACAATGATTCCCGCACCCATTGACCACATCCCAAGAATCAGCACCAGATACCCAATAGCTGTCACAGCGTCCATGAAAGTCCCGAACATTTGTTGCCCTAGCAGGTCTTTTGCGATGGAAAGTCCTGTAAAGGCTTGCATGATTTCGCCTACCGTCTTTGGCATCAACCTGGAGAAGGCTTCCTTCGTAAACGCCGCGTGCGCCGCCATGGACATATACAGGGCGACCTACTACAAGTGCCATCGCCCCAAGCCAGTAACGCCAAAAAAGCCAAAGAAGCCCCACGAGAGGGCCTTGAGTCAACCCGAAAGGCTGGCAGTCCTTGACATGTTGCACTCCTCCAGGTTCCTAGACAATGCCTCAGCGGAGGCCCTAGGAACATGTAGTTTTGCGATAGCCTTTCCCGATACTCAAAGATTTGTCAGGCACCCTAGGCTGGCATGGGCACGGCGGCATTTCGGCCAGCGGTATTGCCTCATGGTTCGCCGCCAGACGCGAACACGGCATAGAATCAGTGCAGGATGGGGCAGAACGCAGCTTCTTGGCGCCATATCCCCTGAACTTTCTGCCTAGCCTTGAAAAGGGTGTGTTGTGGATGCTCAACAAACTGGGGCAAAATGAAATACGCGACCTCCAGCCTCCGTCTCTCTTTTTCCATATTCTCCATAATACCTATAGGAGACCTCTGTGAACAAACGTAGCAAACCTTGTCTTGCAACTAACATGATACACTCTAACTGGATGCAGACATGGACACAAAAAATGCAATAGAATACAGAGGGTTCACGGCTACCATGGGATGGGACGAAGAAAGCCAATGCTACAGTGGCGAAGTTATGGATACTTGGGGAATCGTCGGATTCAATGGGTTTACCTTTGAGAAGGCTCGCCAGGCTTTCAAGGAAATGATGGACTGGTATCTTGAAGAATGTGAAAAGAAAGGCCGCGACCCGCATATGTCACAGGAACAACAATGCAAATGTACATAGACTCAGAAGAAGGCCCGAAGCAAATCAGTGAGGCCGAGACAAAAGCGATTATGGGCAAATGGTGGGAAGGCTCGTTGATAGCCCACATCAGGCGGACACTGGAGAACAAATTCCTTTTCGACATGCTCTTCACAGACGAAAAGACTAAGAAAAAGACCAGATTCATAATATCGAGGGGGCCATTGGAAGAAGCCCAGAAAGCGTGGGCAGCTTGGTATTACGCCGATACAGAGGTGGAAAAGGGAGAAGCCTGGGCGGCGTGGTTCTACAGACCCAAAGAAAATCCGAGTTGATTGGGCTTGTAACAATTTTTGTGTAAGCAGAGTTTTCAAAGGGCACGGCTTGTGCTTCTTCACTCACCCCTACGTGCCTATAAAGGTAGTAGCAGCGGACTGGTCAAGAACGGCTAGTGGGTGGGCGGCAGTTACCCCTGCAAAGACTACGGGTGCAATTTCAGGCTCGGCGACAGCCTGACAGACTATGGGACAGCCGCCAAAAAAGGCGATGTGCATATTGCTCTATTCGATGGCAAAAGGCTCTATTGCTTAGTATGCAGTTCCCCCTGTTTTTGGTAGACTGGAATTTGGTCGGTTGTGGTCTGCTCGTTCTCGTCTCTTCAGTGGTTGATTGCCACTGCATCCACTGTCAAAACCCGTACTTTTCTGCTCTCCAACCTGGTGTCGGATTCGCTCAATCCTAGCCTTGAGTTATTGGGGGTAGAAACGGGGGTATGCGAGATAACCGTAACCACAAAAGGCTTGCTATCACACTATTTGGTAGGCGATGATCGCAAATTGGTATTACTTGCTTGTAGGCACTTTGCCTGCCATTATAGCCTCCACTACCTCTGCGGGTATCCGCTTGACTTTGCCTGTCTCGCCACTCATACAGGCAATGCGGACTCTGGCTTCAACGAGTAACTCGTTTTTTCGCCAGATGTAATTTTTAAGCCAAAAGGCGGCGCCGCCGACTTCTTCCAATTCAGTGACAACTCTTAGGAGGTCATCGTATTTGGCAGATTTTTTGTACTTCAAATTACATTCGCTGACGCTAAACCAGATGTCCCGCCGCATCAAAGAGACCAGTTCGATTCCTCGCTCTCTCAGAAACTCGGTCCTGCCGCGCTCCAGCCACCGCAAATAATTTGCGTAATAGACCACACCGCCGCAATCAGTATCCTCGTAATAAACTCGTATTTGTATTTCCATGATATTGCACCCATGCTAACGAAATGTTTGATGTATATAGCCACGTCCGATTACCATGTCTCCGTTGTAAAAGACGGCTGCTTGACCGGGCGCAGCGGATCTGACGGGCTGCCGGAAATCTAACCTCCCACAGCCATCTGAAAAATTAGTCAGGCTTGCCGCCGTGGGCACACTCCGGTATCTGACCTGAACTTCGCACTCCATTGGCATCGCCGGGGGTTCAGATGTTGTCCAGCTCAGATCAGACACGGTGATTTCCTCACACAACAGGTCTTCTTCCGCGTTTGTCAGATACACACTACCTGTGGCCGCGTCCAGACGGCAAACCCAAGCTCTGGTACCGGTGCCAACTCTCACACCGCGCCGCTGCCCTATAGTGAAATTGTGAATACCTTCATGTTGGGCCAGTTGACGTCCCTCCCAATCAATAATGAATCCCTTGCTTTGAACAGAGATATCACCAAAATGCGCTTGCAGGGTTTCGGGAAAAGACATACCCGGCATCACAAAACAGATGTCCTGGCTTTCTTTGCGCTCCGCGCACGGCAAGCCCAGTTCAGCCGCCTTTTTCCTCACCTGGCGCTTTTCAAGGCTGCCAAGGGGAAAAACAGAATGGGACAGGCGTTCTTGGGAGAGGCCCGCTAAAAAATATGACTGATCTTTATTTTTGTCTCTACCGCGCAACAGCCTAGCTTGACCACCCTCTGAAGCGACTATCGCATAGTGTCCCGTTGCGAGCGCGGAGCAACCGTTCTCCAAAGCCCAGTCCATCAAAATACCGAATTTGATGCGTTCATTGCACCTCATGCAGGGGCAGGGTGTGCGGCCTAAAATGTATTCTTTCCAAGCTGGACGCAGTACCAGTTTCTCAAAATCATCTGTAAGATTTAATACAAAATGCTGTATTCCCAAGTGGCGCGCCGCAGTCTCAGCCTGTTCCAACCCCTCCGTAGAAGCGCCATGCAGTTGAAGCGTAATGCCAACAACCTCTCGGCCCTCTTCCAGGAGTAGCGCCCCCGCCGTGCTGGAGTCAACACCCCCGCTTAGCGCGATTGCTGTCCTGCCTTTTGAAAATTTCGTCATTAGAAGTGCCGTTTCAAAAAAAGCATATCGGTTTAATGTCAAAATTGCGAAATACAACCAGAATTTGTCTACAAATCCTAGCACATTTCATATGAAACTGCTATATACATCATAGTTTTTGATTATGCCAACCACTTGAGAGAACTCGCTTTATACCTGATTGCGTTCTTTTGAACGCAATCAGGTATAAACACAAAATGTCACCGCTGTTCTTTTTTTGGGTCACTGCTAAGCAGTGTTCGCAATTTGTCTGTCTTGCTTCGCGGTACTTTCAATGTCTGAATAACACTAATTGGTGTCGCGTTTCCCATTTTTGCCCTATAAAATAAGGCATCAAGGCTGTATCTGTTCACCAAATCACGAACCCGATTAATCGTGGCGTTTGTCGTTACGCCCAAGTGAGCTTGCTTGGGAGATTCCGTGATTGTTACTGGCAAATCGGGCACGTCTTGCGCGAGGGCATCAATCAGGGTATTTATCCAAGCTGGCAAATTGGGCATCACGGGTTCAATGATAGTCAACAGTGTATCAAAGGAATCAAACAACTGACTTATTTCATGGAACACGGCATCCATCTTGCCTTCACATTGGCCTATTAACATAGGCCAGGCTATTGACAGGTCGCGGAAGAGAATATCGCCAACCCTGATGTAAATTGACATGCATATGTGCAATAAATTATGCACCTGATAATCGCTTATTTCTTCTATAAGCGTACCAATTGAACCATTTAATCTCTTAGAGCGGTTAAATAAAAAAGATGCATTCAACCCAATCACATTAAAGAAATAATACCGATTTGCAAATGTATATATTTTGGCCGTGTCTTCAGCCAAAAACGGATGATTTTTTTCAATCATATTAAATATTTCTTCAAATTTTTCTTCTTCTTCAAAAAGGCTGTGCGCGACCAGAAAGAGGATATCGCGGACTTTTAAATCATAATCACCAAAAATGATTTCCTTTTTTCTATCTTGTACACATGCTTTCCAATTGTGTGAAATACCCCATTTAAGCGCTTCAAGAAAACGTCTGACATCTTTTTCCTGAAGCATTGTCACAGCTTCGCCGACTTCATTACTTGTAAATGTGCGCTGTTTTGTGGGTTCTCCATCTGATGCCGCAGCTTCACCCCGCTTTAAATATTCGGTGGCTTCAGAGTTGGTAATACGTCGCGGCAGTGTTGATTCAATACGTCCAAGATTGAATGGATAGTTTTGCATCCCCTCAAAAGCATAAACCCCAAAGAGACTGTGCCCGGCTGTTACGTCTCTCTGAAATATTTTCTGTAATTTTGGGTGCCATTCCGGGTCGGGGGGGATTGAAAAGAGATCAAGATAGGTAGTGGCTAGGCCCATGCCTAAGTTGGCGACAATTTCCAATAAATTTAATTTTTCTTCAACAGCGATGCCGTCAAGCAAGTTTGCGGTGTTTGATTTGAGCGCTTCCTCTGAGGAAAGGGATTCCCTGATCGCTTCAAGAGTGCCAAAGGTATCCCGCCGCAAGCTGGCTTGCAACAGTATCATGCGATAATCTGGCTGTTGTTTGATCTCAACCGGAATGCTGTTGAGTATATGTTTTCTTATGTGCTGGGTTTTTTTGCCGCGAACTTGTTCAAAACGCCGCTGAATTTCCTGCATTTCCCGCGGGTCATCTGTATTTGCTGTTTGATATATCACTTCCTGGGTTTTGAACTCTTCAAAATTCAAAATCGGGTGATTCTTCAGCGCCGCCAATACTACCAGTACCTGATCATCCACGGGTAATTTAGCGTCGGAAAGACTTGTGAAACAGCGCTCGCTGTCTTCGAGAACGCACACCAAGGCCGAGGCGAGATTTTCTTCCCTCCCAAGCCCAAGACACGGCAAGTTTTTCAATATGGGTTTTGCCATACCTTCTGTAGGCCCCTTGAAAGCCACGGCCTGGCGGGCTTCAAGCGGAGCAGAAGAAGCAACCCGAATGAATTCTTTGGGGCTTGGTTCGCCTTTGCGGGGATCGAATATGCTGATTTCCCGCGCTTTGACCAAAACATTGTGATATATATCCGCAATGCCGCTTTGTGAAGCGAGCATTGTGTTAACAGACTCACGTCGCTGTTCCAAAGCTTTTAGTTGTGTATCCAGCTTCTGTTCAAACTGATTCGAGAAAGTTTCCATCATTAAACCCTGGCAAAATTCAGGAACGAATCCATGAAAGTTAATTTTACACTATACGCCACAAATTGACCGCTATGAAGATTTGTTGAGTTTTCCCTTGATTTCTGTTTGAATTAACGATAAAATAGTTGGTTCATCCCTAGATGGGGATGGAAGTTTTTTCTTCAGGCGGAGCCACTTGCAAAA
>JAIRRD010000152.1 GCA_031256155.1 Holophagales bacterium | reverse complement strand
ATAAGTTAAACCGCTATATAAAGACAATTGCTTCAAAGACTTTCAGGTGTATCATTCTGTCTTAAAATATATAAAATCTATATTACCCATTTCACATGGAATTGCTAAACTTTACGCCGTTTCTTTTGCGATTCCGCGATTTCTGAAACGGCGTCTATTGTCTTTCGTATTTGCTCTTCGTTATTAAAAGCACCGATGCCAAACCTTGCTGCGCCGTGAATCTTATCTGTGCCCAGGTGTTCATGAACCATTGGTGTGCAGTGCAAACCGGTGCGGCACGCTATATCGTAATCAACGTCCAGCATTGTGCCTGTATTTGCTGCTTCCAGGCCATCAATATTGAAAGAGAGAACGCTTATTCTCTCTTTGCCGGGAACATCTTTGGCGCAATACATGGTTACACCTTCGATTTCAGCCAGGGCATCGCGCAAAATCTTCCACAATGCCATTTCATGCTGGTGTATGGCCTTAAGTCCGTAATTGTTGACCCATTTGACACCAGCGTTCAATCCGGCAATGCCGGGGAGGTTGGGTGTGCCGTATTCCATGCGGTAGGGGTATTCATCCAGATGATTGCGCTGAATACTCTTTACACCTGTGCCGCCGGCGCGTGTGTGCCGGATTTCAATACCATCCCTGACATACATTCCGCCGATACCCATTGGCCCCATCAAACTCTTGTGTCCTGTGAAACAAACTATATCGGCACACAGACCATCCATATTCACCGGAATCATGCCGGCGCTTTGGCTGACATCCAGTATAAAGATAATGCCCCTTTCGCGGCATACGCGGCCAACAGCGGCAACATCCTGTACTGTGCCAATGACATTGGAGGCGTGGTTCATCACAACAGCTCTGGTGTTATTCCTTAAACGCCTGATAATTTCCTGGGGGTCAATGTAACCGGAATTATCAAAATCAATCCAGTCAACCGGACAGCCCATCTGTTCCAGCTTCCAGATGGGGCGCAGTGTTGCGTTATGTTCCAGATGTGTGGTGACAATGTGATCGCCGGGGTTGATGATTCCCCAGATTGCCAGATTTAATGAGTCAGTGCTGTTGTAGCTGAATGTCAGTCTGTTTGGGTCTGTGCCGCCAAAGAACTCGCAAAGTAAACTGCGGGTTTCATCCAGCATGGAACCAGCTTCCAGGCAGAGGTCGAAACCGCTGCGGCCAGGGTTCACACCCGCACTGCGGTAAAAAGTATCCATCTTTTCATAGACTTCCTGAGGCTTGGGAAAGGAGGTGGCTCCGTTGTCCAGATAAATCATTTTGACTTCCGGTGGTATGGGAAGATTCAGATAGGTCATGTTTTTTCCTTTCGTACAGGCCTGTGGTGCAATGAAGTTGCCGACCCTGAGGGAGATTGGAGAGACATTGGCACAGAAATCGTGGCTGCAAAATTAGTTTTACAATTCATACTATCGCGTTGGCAACAAGCTCTGCGACAGTCTTTATTTGAATCTTGAGGGAGTATTCCTTATTTAGCTCCATTAGCTGATCTACGCAGTTGTGGCAGGGAGTTGCTACGATTTTTGCCTTTGAACTGCTGATTTGACTGGCCTTTACACTGCCAGCTTTCAAGCGTCTGGATTTGTACTTGCCCATAGAAAGCTGGCCGCCGCCACCGCCGCAGCAGTAGTTTTCGTGGCCATATGGTGTCATTTCAGCAAAATTATTTACTACGCGCCGTAGTATGCGCCGCTGTGGTTCAAGGATTCCGCCATGACGAACCAGATTGCATGGGTCATGCAATGTGACTAACTGAGTGTTTTTGTTTGGGTCAACATTTAGGCGGCCCTGTTCCAGATACTCATACATAAGCTCTAAAAAGCTAATCACCGGATATGGAAAGTGTTTTTTGAGCCATTCGGGTCCCATCCAGCGCGCACTTTGGTATCCGTGGCCACATTCGCCAATAACCAGCACTTTGCACTTCAATCGCTCCATAGCGTTAGTCAGGTTACTGATAATAGCGCCCGCCTGATCGTCATTGCAGTTGAAAATGCCGTAATTTGTGAGATCCCAGCCAGCATCGCTGGCCATTGTCCAATCTTCTTTTGCGGCCCAGAATACTTTGGCACTTGCCTGCAATGAGAGGGGAAAGAATTTGGCTTCGCGCGGATTCACGGTAAAGAGATATTTTGCGCCGACTTTATCAAGGGGGAGTCTGGCCTCGGTATCTTCGACTTCCGCCTGGAGTTCTTCTTCAATCCATTCAACGGTTTCAACCCATTCTTCTTTCTCTATGGCCATGTTGTTGCCGTATTTGAGGCTGTTGTCAACGGTTGCCTGCAAGTCGGAAGGCACCAGTCCCATTGAGGCCAGCGAGGCGCGGGCGGCTCTGAACAAGCTCGGCATGGGAATGCCGATGGTGCAATTAATTGAACAACGGCCGCAAAGGGAACAGCGGCCAAAAACAGCATCTACCCAGGCGCGTATCATTTCACGATTAAATGGCCTGGCACCAACAAGGCCGGGGGCTATGCGCCCTATGGTTGTAAATTTGGACTTGAATACTGACACAATATGTTCCAGCTTACGGGCAGGTACATTCTCCAGTTCCGGCATAGCGCGGTTGTAGTGACAGCTATTCGCGCAAAGTCCACAGTGTACGCACGAGTTCAGGTAACTGACTTCGGCTTCTCTCAGCTTAGACTTAAAGACATCCAGACCGGATTCAATCTCAGCCTCTGTAAGGGCTTTCAGCTTTACTTCCAGCTCGTCTAATTCAGACACATAGACCTCACGGTTTCAAAAAAGCTTACAGCCATTGTCTCGGTTTGGGGGCATACAGCCTCGGTAGCCAAAGAAAGCGCCAAAGTTGTACCGGGTAATAAAGAAGAAAAGGCAGTGCCTTATTTTACTAAATGGTATGTAGGCAAAGAGAATAATCGCGGAAACAAACCACAATCTTGATACCCAGAGTCGTTGCATTATCAGTGAGGCAAGCGCGAGAGCCGTAAAAGTTGTCGCCATAAAATTTGAAATATAATCGTCAGGACAGGAGATACCTCGCAGTGTAGCATCCAGCAATCGCTTTATAAAAAGTGAAATGCCGCCAATGGCACCGGCAATCAGCAGCAGCGGGATGATGATGTAGATAAAAATAGCGGGAATGTTACGTATAGCTGGCCAATAGGAGCCAACGGTGTACATCACCAAAACTACAAGGGCAGTAAAAATACCTGCGTGATACGCTATGCCCAGCGCATAACTGAGCAGATGTTCACGCACGCTCTCTTTTGCCCAGGGCATCATACCTTTTGTGAAAGCATAAATGGCACCGCCGCAAGGAGTGCCGGCGGGGGCGGCAAACAGCTTCCGCTTGCCAAAATATTTTGTGCGGAGCCACATGAATAACAACCCGCACTTGGCCCAAACAATAGTTGCCAAAATTAAGCAGCACAGAAAAACATCCAGATAAGTCATGCGTGCCTCTAAACGCAGCCATCAGGCTTGGGCAGACCGGCCAGTTTACATGCACCTTTTGCCGGTCCGCTGGGGAACAGGTCGTATATCTGCTGAAGTCTGATGCCAGAGCCTTTGCAAACTGCACGAACCATTGGAGCGGACTGTTTTTCCTCAAAATATGACCGGATGTATTTGATGACAGCCCAATGCTCTTCCGTTAATTCTTCCAAGCCTTCTTCATGTTTGGCCAAAACCAATGCAAGCTCTTCATTCCAAATACCTGGATCAACGAGAAAACCTTCCTCGTTTAGTTCTATGCATGTTCCCTTGAAATCAATTGTTGCCATTACAATACTCCTTAATGAATGTTTGACGGCCTCATATTTATTAAGGTAAGTGCCTGTGGGCAAAACCCGCCTGCAAACAATACACAACCGTGATTTACAGACAAATCCTAGCATAGCAGTTCAGCTTCAAAAAAATGAACTGTTATCTTGAAAATGCAATTGCAGTAGCTAAAAAAATCCATATTAAGCGAGTTATAATTAAAGTTTGAAAATTTTTTGCAAATCATATGCAAAAAATATTTAATAGTATTAAATTTATTCATGATGTCTGCAAAATTAAATATACAGAGTGTCGGGAGCAGACGCAAAGCTGAATTTTGTAAGTACCTAAACTTATTATAGCGGTTTAACTACAATGAGTTAAACCGCTATAATGCCCATGGGGCTTGGCTCGCCGTAGATGGACTATGAAAGCACAAATTGCTATAGCGGTTCCACAATTGATTCTCCTTTATGTCCGCAGTTTGTGGCTGCACTTTCCGTTTCGCTCCCCGCCTGTGGCAACTCGTCCACTCTCGGCGTAGCCTAGGCACTCCGTGCCATTCCCAAAGGGAATTGCTATAAAAGCAATAATCCACTAAATGGTTAAGGTTTTTTGCAATTATTTAGTGCCATTTTGCATGGAGTTGCTATACTGACGTGTCTTTGCATCAGGCGTTTATTGATGTTGGTACCCAGACACGGTGGAATTAAGATAATTGCGATAGTACCGGATAGCCTTGCTGAAACCGCAGGTATATCGCGGGGTGATAAATTACTGGAGATTAATGGCGAAGCTGTTCTTGACCATCTGAATTATCAATTTCTGGTAAGCCAGCGTGATTTTACGGAAGTCATGGTAGAAAAGCCCAATGGCAATTTGCTAAGAGTTGAATTGGAAAATGGCGGAGACGCGCTGGGTATCAGTCTGGCGCAGGACAAAATCAAAGTTTGCAGGCAAAACTGCGTTTTCTGCTTTGTCCATCAGATGCCTCAGGGCTTCCGTAAAAGTTTGTATCTGAAAGATGAGGATATTCGCCTTTCTTTTTTATATGGACATTTCACTACACTTTCAAATTCAGATAATGATGAATTAAATCGGATTATCAGAGAAGGCTTAAGCCCCATACATGTTTCAGTTCATGCCACTGATCCGGCTGCCAGAGCCCGCGTTGTGGGTAATACAAAACATGGTGACATTCTTAGTAAAATAGACCATCTGATTGATGGTGGTATTGAAATACACACCCAGGTGGTGATTGCGCCCGGCTTTAACGATGGCGAAATATGGGAACGCACTGTGACAAACCTCTGGGAGCGCAGAGCCTGTCAGACATCAGGCTCTGGGAATGGCAGGGGTGGGATTCTTTCACTTTCCTGCATCCCTGTTGGTCTCACCGGTCATCGTCAGAATCTGCCGCTTGTTCAGGAAATAGACTCTGACTATGCGGCAAAATGGGTCAACAGGTGGAAAAAAGAGGCTCGCTGTTTCGCTAAAGCATGGAACGGTGAACCCTGGCTGCTATTGGCGGATGAATGGTTTACACGCGCCGGGCTTACGTTGCCTGGGCGAAATTTTTATTCATCGGACTGGACACAAATAGAAAACGGTGTGGGCCTGATACGCCGCTTTCAGGAACACAGCCGACGCTTTATTAAATCTGTGAGAGCTAAAGACTTTGCCGGACTCCGGTTGCTGCTCCTGACAGGTTCCAGCTTTGCTCCCTACCTTTCACAGACCATCGAATTGCTGAAACAGTATGTTGATTCAAAGATTAAAGTCGCTGCGGTTCCCAACCGCGCTTTTGGCACATCAGTAACTGTTGCCGGTCTGCTATGCGGACACGACTTGCTGGAGTCTGCTCAAAAACATAAATTTTTTGCGGATGGCTCAACTGTGGACGCAGTTGTTATTCCCAGTGCGTCAGTTCGCGCTATGCCTGATTCAAGCGGCCATGCCAAACCGGCGGATATTTACCAGTTTCTTGACGATACGACGGTTTCTGAAATGCAATCCAAACTAAAACTGCCAGTAATACTGAGCGGCGATAACCTTTCGCAGATGCTTTTCAATATAGCCGATTCAACACAATAAGTTGAACCCGCTATATAAAAAAAGGCCGCATAGAGCGGCCTTTTTAAGGGTCAGGGCAAAATTATTCGCCTGGGCGCTTTTTAATTCTGATTACGAGTTTTGTGTCACCGCCATCAAATTCTGGATCATCCCAGACTCCGCTTTCTCTTGTTTCTTTTTTAACCCTTTCGGACGTCAGTCTGAGCTGATCCATTACTTGAACGGCCCAGTCGTATGGCACATCGCGATCAACGCTGAGAAAAACCTTTCTCATGTTTGTGCCAGCGGGCTGAAGCATGACCAGTGGAACCAAGCGTTCAGGGATATCCCTCAGGTTTTCCAGAGGGGTCTGGTTCAGCGCAATTGAGTTGTCTTGATTGATTTCCAAAACCAGTGGCGGATTTTTTGGGTCTGGAGGTGTGGGGTTACTGTCTTTACGAATCTGAGGAATCACTGTTGGAAGCGACTTCATCATACCCGGAACCATGATGATAAAGACAATAAGAAGCACCAGGACAATGTCAATAAGGGGGGTAACGTTAATATCTGTCTTTGCGCTCATAGTTCAATCCTTATCGCTCTTGTCTTCTGATGTGACAATGGAAGCCTCATCGGCGCCGGCTTCACGGCAAATCTGAAAAAGCTCATTGACATAGATGAAAGGAAGTTTAGCATCGGCTTTGATGAAAACGCGCTTATCCGTGTACAAATGATCGACATTAGCCTTGACAAAACCTATCAGCTGGTCTCTCTGTTCATTATTATCAAAATGAAACTTAAGAGCATTGCCATTCTTGTCCTTGGCGTCTTTGTCATCTACTTGAACATCCATCATTTTGTAAAGACCTGTGACAGGGTCTTTTTCTTCAGACCTGGTTAGAACCAAGCTCAGGTATTTCTCACTTGGATTTACTTGCTGTTTAATTGAGTGTTTTGAGAGGGGTAAAGCCACTGCGTTGTTGATTGCGGGTGTAAGTACGATGAAGATAATCAGCAACACCAGCACAATATCCACCAGGGGCGTGACGTTAATATCACTTTTGACCCCACCCTTTTTGGAACCTACATCCATACCCATGGATATTCCTCCTTTTTAAGGTGGTTAATGAGAGTTTAACTCTTCTGGCTCTCTCTGCGGATGAATTCATCAATCATCTGTGAAGCGGAGTTGTTGATTTGAGCGATGGTTTGATCCTGCTTGTTTGTGAGAATATTGTAAAACCACACAGCCGGAATAGCGACAACCAGACCAAGAGCGGTTGTGCCAAGAGCCTCACCGATGGACCCCGCCAGCACATTGATGTCACCAGCGCCTTTCTCTTTAATGGTGGAGAACACAGCAATAATGCCCCACACAGTACCAAGCAGACCGACGAATGGGGAGGCGGAAGCGATTGTTCCCAGTGAACTCATTCCCTTCTTTAACAACTCAGATACCTCAGAAGTACCGCGAATTATCGCGCGCTCAACAGGCTGAATGGCATTGTGTTCAGCGTTGCTGGCTTTAAGCTGTTTTTCATATTGAAAAATGTCCAATCCATGTTTCAGAACCAGCGCAACGTGGCTCTTATTGTGGGTTGTAGCGGCTCGTTTGGCGGCTTCAAAATCGCCGCGCCGCAGTGTATCCATGAAGAGTTTCAGGAATTTTTTGGAAGCTGTGCTACCTTGATAGTACATCATCAGGCGTTCAATCATAATGTATATCTGCAAAAGCAATAAGAGCAGCAGAAGGCTTATGATGCCTTTATTGAAGGTGGTAGCAGCTTCCCAAATTTCTTTGGGACCAAAGGAGCTGCCCGACAGCAGTGCGAAGTTGAAAGTAGAAGCAAGAAAGGTCATGTTTTCCTCTAGC
>JAIRRD010000093.1 GCA_031256155.1 Holophagales bacterium | reverse complement strand
TAACTTATTGTAGTCAAACCGCTATGCCGGGATTCGCTTGCGAATCACGGCCGCTCATAGTCCATAGGCGAGCTTGGCTCGCCGTAAATGGACTATGAAAGCGAAAATTGCTATACTTGACCCCACACAGTCGGGTGCCGCCTATCACTCTGTGGACTTGCAAAACATGGCGGTTTTGCAAGTTACTCGTGCTATTTTACATGAAATTGTTATAATTAATTTATAGTTTTCTGATTTTGGGATGGTTTATTCAAACGTTTCATCCGCCTAGCATCCTTCATACATAGCGGGATGATTTCAAAATTGCATTCCGCAATTTTGAAATCATCCTGCTTGAATACAAATTGCTATTGCGGTATACTAAAATTGGTTTATAAAGGGAGTTCCCGATGACTGGTGAAATTCGACGTATAGCGGTTTGTACTGGGGGTGGTGATGCTCCTGGGTTAAACGCTGTGATCAGGGCTGTGGTTATAGCAGCCATTAATCGCGGATGGGAGTGCTACGGAATCAAAGAGGGATTCAACGGCATCTTTTTCAATGAGCGCTACCCAAACGGCGGTGTCCTCCGATTGACAAGGGAGAGCGTTAGAGGCATCACCCATCTGGGTGGTACAATGCTCGGAACCACAAATAAAGGCAATCCGCTTCATTTTCCCCTTAAGATGGCGGATGGTACTATTAAAGAAATAGATCGTACGGATGAAATTATTGAGTTCTTTGCCAAAAAGGAAATTGACGCGTTGGTATCTATAGGCGGCGACGGGAGTTTGACTATCGCAAACGCATTAGTCGAAAAAGGCCTGCGGGTAGTGGGTGTTCCTAAGACCATTGACAACGATTTAGATAAAACAGCAACTACATTTGGCTTTGATACCGCTGTAGCTTTTGCCACTGAGAGTTTGGATCGCTTACACAGCACAGCGGAAAGCCATCATCGCGTCATTGTGGTTGAAGTTATGGGCCGGTATGCCGGTTGGATTGCCCTTCACTCTGGAATCAGCGGCGGAGCACATTCAATCCTGATTCCCGAAATTCCGTTTGATTTAAAAAAAGTGACCGAAAAGATAAGAAAGCGCGACGATGAAGGTCGTCAGTATTCCCTCGTGATTGTCGCCGAAGGCGCAAAGCCTGCCGGTGGTAGCATTGCTGTTATGGAAGCCGCTGAAATAGGTCATGCCGAACGCCTGGGAGGTGTTGGCGAAAGAGTTGCCAAGCAGATACAGGATTTGACCGGTAAAGAGACCAGAGTCGTGGTTCTGGGTCATTTGTTGCGTGGCGGAAGTCCGACCACTTTTGACCGCCTTGCCGCATTAAGGTTTGGAGCTGCCGCTGTCCGCGCCTTAGATGAAGGCCAAACAGGTGTCATGGTTTCCCTGGCATATCCAGACGTGGATTACGTTCCGCTCACTGAAGTGGCAGGACGCATGAGAGGCGTACCCCTTGATTGTGATATAATGAAAACTGGGCGTGATTTAGGAATTTGTTTTGGAGACTAGAGTTCCATCGCTTTACAATAATCCTGCAACGTATAAGGTCAGTATTGAAAATTTGGATTCAGGAAAATAAATTATGAATACCACTAAATGGCTGATTTGGCTTCCGCCTGTAGCATTGTTTGCCATTGCTATAATGTTTGTCCAGTGCTGGAGGTTGTCGGTACACCCCGCAGTCTGTGGATTAGTGGCAATTTTAATATACGCTCTGATTTCATACTTTATGGATGTAGCTTGGAGGCTCACTGTCAAAAACTATCCGATCTACAAACGGCATTTGGCCATATTTGGCTTGTTATTATTGTTCATTGTCACGCAAGAATGGTATTTATTGCTGACTCTAAACCTCAAAAGCAGCAATTGGCTGATGGGTGTTATAGGAGTGATGATTGGTCTTGGATTTAGTAGCCTACCTTTTATACTTGGAAGTCGCAATCCGGCTTATGGCTGGATGCTAGGTTCAAACAAGCGTAACGATCCTTCCCGCCGACTGGTGATAGTTGCGGACTTCCACTGGGAAGAAGAGGAAGGCTTGTCAGGGTTACAGCAAGTCACCTTGGCGATGCCTGATGCTGATTGGTTATTTTTGGGTGACATCTTTAATATCTGGATTGGAATTAAGGGTTATGAAACCCTCGCTCAAAGAAATTTTATCTGGTGGGTCTCAGAGCGCAGACGAACTGGTCATTGGGTTGGCCTTTGGCTGGGCAATCGCGAATATTTTTTAGATGATCTTGCCGACAAATTTGATTTTATAGGAGAAGGAGTCAATGGAACGCTGGAAGGAGAGCCGTTTGCCTTTGAACATGGTGACCTAATCAATCCAAATGACCGCCATTACCGTTTTTGGAATCTTGTAAGCCGTAGCGGATTCACTTGGCTTCTGGGTAAGATAATACCTTCATTTATTAGAAGAAGATTGGTTTTATATCTGGTAGAAAAACTCCAAACTACAAATGAGGCATATAAAACTGAATTTCCTAAAGATGAATTCCAGAACGCTGCCTATGAAAGCGGAGCACCGTTTTTAATTACAGGTCATTTTCACACTCTTGAAAAATTTGAAAAAGGAATGTCAATTCCATGGGCAAGAGAAGGCAAATTATTAATATGGCAAAATGACGAATTTAATGTTGTGGATAGCAAATTCCAATAAAGTAGATGGAGGCTTCAGTGCTACTTTTTCTTGATACAGCAAATCTTAATGAAATCAAGCGAATCAGTTCCTGGGGTGTATTGGATGGAGTTACGACTAATCCAAGTCTGATAGCCAAGGAGAGTGGCAGACCATTTGCAGATATTATTTATGAAATTTGCGGAATTGTTGATGGCCCTATCAGTGCGGAAGTCATTGCCATGGACGCTCCAGGAATGATTTCTGAGGGAATAGAGCTTGCCAAAATTCATAAAAATGTCGTTATCAAGCTACCGTTGACACCTGATGGTATCAAAGCATGTAAATACTTCAGTTCGCATGGGATTAAAACAAATTTGACTCTTTGTTTTTCGGCAAACCAAGCTCTTTTGGCAGCCAAAGTCGGTGCTACGTTTGTCAGTCCATTTGTGGGCCGTCTTGATGATATTAATTTTGATGGCATGGAATTGATTCGAGAGATTGTGACAATTTTTACGAACTATGGTTTTGGCACCAAAGTTCTTGCCGCCTCGGTCCGACATCCACGCCATATCACAGAAGCCGCTATGGCTGGAGCGCATGTCGCCACAATTCCAACAAAAGTATTTGAAAGCATGATTAAACACCCGCTCACTGACAGAGGAATTGAAACTTTTACGACCGATTGGAAAAAGAGCGGACGCTGATGTTCTCTGTCCTTTTTTGACCTGAAGACGCACGCAAGGCTATAATATGCGTTTGTTTAATAACTCAAGGAGTTTATGTTTATGTCCCTTCAGCAAAAAACTGACGCCCTCAGAGTTAAATATGAAGCTGCTCGAATTGGAGGGGGGCAGGCTCGTATAGACAAACAGCATCAACAAGGCAAACTCACTGCCCGTGAACGCATTGATGCGTTTTTAGACGAAAGTAGCTTTGAGGAAGTTGACGCTTTGGCTATGAATCCTAATCTCGGTGAGCAGATTCTAGGTGATGGTGTTGTTGCTGGTTTTGGCCGCGTTGATGGTCGGCCTGTGGCTGTTTTTGCTCAAGACTTCACTGTCCAAGGTGGTTCACTTTCGCTTACCGTTGCCAGAAAAATTTGCAAGGTCATGGACATGGCAATGAAAGTAGGTTGCCCCGTAATTGGTATAAATGACAGCGGCGGTGCCCGTATTCAAGAAGGAGTAAATTCGCTTGCAGGCTACGGGGAGATATTTTTACGCAACACAATGGCTTCGGGCGTAATCCCTCAGATCAGCCTGATAATGGGACCTTGCGCTGGCGGTGCCGTATATAGTCCGGCTATTACCGACTTCATAACAATGGTGCGCAATACCAGCTATATGTTTGTTACCGGACCGGAAGTCATAAAAGCTGTTACTCATGAAGATGTCACCAAGGAAGAACTGGGAGGCGCTTCCACGCATGGGTACAAATCCGGCGTCTGTCATTTTATGGCACCGTCTGATCTTGCGGCTATCGCGCACACAAGAGAGCTTCTGAGTTTTCTTCCTTCAAACAATATGGGGGAAGCACCGCGCCGCGCTGCGTTGAATGAGACGCCTCTTGAAAACCCGGAGCTTGACAGTGTGGTTCCAGAAGACCCAACAAAGCCCTATGATATGCGTTCTCTTGTTAAAGGTATTGTGGATGACGCTTATTTTTTTGAAGTCATGGAAGCTTACGCCCAGAATGTTGTAATTGGTTTTGCCAGAATTGGCGGCAGATCTGTTGGCATTGTCGCAAATCAGCCAGCTAATTTGGCGGGGGTTTTAGATATCAGCGCATCTGAAAAAGCGGCAAGGTTCGTACGTTTCTGCGATGCTTTCAACATTCCGCTGATAGTTTTTGAAGATGTGCCAGGTTTCTTGCCAGGCACCAACCAAGAGTACAACGGCTTAATTAAAAATGGGGCCAAATTGTTGTATGCTTTTTGCGAAGCCACAGTACCAAAACTAACTGTAATTACTCGCAAGGCGTACGGCGGGGCTTACATTGTGATGGCCAGTAAGCATATTCGTTCAGACTTTAACTTTGCCTATCCCACGGCCGAAATAGCAGTTATGGGGGCCGAAGGGGCAGCTAATGTCCTTTATAGCAAGGAAATTTCTAAAGCGGAAGATCCGGCGGCAAAACGAGCACAAGTTATTGCCGACTACAATGAAAAGCTGGCAAATCCTTACGTTGCAGCAGGTCTTGGTTATGTGGATGAAGTTATAATGCCTAGGGAAACACGCAAAAAATTAGTGCGTGCACTTGGTTTATTGGAAACCAAACGCGATCAGATTCCAGCAAAAAAACATGGCAATATTCCATTATAATCTTTTAAAAAAGAAACAAACTCAAATCCGAAATGCTAGTAGGATACTTGGATTTGTATTCCTAATATTTATTGTATTTAGTTTTATCGCTTTTTTGCCATTTTCAGCCTCCGTACAAATATGGATTTCAATTGTAGCAGTACTTGCAGTTTCACATCTTTGTCTTAAATTGGAAGGAAACAATTTAAATTCAATTGGTTTACGTTTAAACATAGGGTTTTTATCAGAGTTTGCTATTGGAATTTTGCTTGGTCTTTTACTGATTTTATTCCAGGCGTTAATCATATTTTTTTTTGACGGCTTTACCTGGGTACGCAATACACAGATTAACTTAGGTCATATTATTTATGCGTTAATTTCGTTTTTGGCAATCAGTTTGTATGAAGAATTGCTTTTTCGCGGGTACGCGTTCCAGTGGGCTGTACGTGGTTTAGGAAACACAACCGCACTATTGCTTTTCGGATTGTTCTTTGTAATAGCCCACTTGGACAATCCCGGTATGACAGGCGGCACACTGTTACTTGGAAGTTTGAATATCGGACTGGCCTCTGTACTGCTTGGTCTGGCCTGGATAAGGACAAAAAGTCTGGCGTTGCCTGTTGGCATTCATTTGGGCTGGAACTGGACTCAGGGAAGCCTGTTGGGCTTCGGCGTGAGTGGCGAAAAATCGCAAGGGTACTGGGCACCTGTATTTAATGACCTGCCTCATTGGTTTACAGGCGGTGACTTTGGCTTAGAAGCCAGTTTACCTTGCACGGCCGTGTGTTTAATCATGTGTATCTGCTTCGTGTTGTGGAAATCAAAAAATATGAGAATTATAGCAGTTCCGCATCAAAATCGCGTTCCGCGACTTTGATGCGGAAGGTTTTGTGGCATGTTCAGGTGCTGTAAACCCTTTTCATTTCAGCCAGACCCTTGAAATATAGCCATTCCCCTTGGGAATTGCACGGAGTGCAGAGGCTGCGTCGAGAGTGTAGAGAGCCGCCATAGGCGGGGAACGAAACGGAAGGCGTAGCCGAAAACTACAGTGAAAATTGCTAATCAATAGGGGAACCGCTATATATAGCAATTTTCGCTTTCATAGTCCATTTACGGCGAGCCAAGCTCGCCTATGGACTATGAGCGGCCGTGATTCGCAGGCGAATCCCGGCATAGCGGTTTAACTACAATAAGTTAAACCGCTATATCAGTCATGCCGCCTGGCTTCATTCAATGCGAAATGGGCGCATTTCACATTGAATCGCTGTGCCAGGATTTGTTTGCAAATCCTGACTGTGTACTGCTTGCGGGCATGTTTTGACTACCGCTAGGCGAGCAATGCAAATAGTTGGCTCTGCTTGCAAATGCACTGTTTGCAACATAAAAATCAATTCTCTACGAAACCTCATGTATGAGTTTATTGAGCCATTTCACGACCTGAGGCCATTCAATTAAAAATGAATCATGCCCATGTATTGTTTGAATCCAATCCAAAGCGCACCGTACACCAGCTTCCTTTGCGGAATCAATTGTTTCGTACAGCGAGTCAGTTGAAATCATGCGGTCATCCTGCATACCAAGCACAAAAAGAGGAATCTTTATGCAGGACATGGCGGAAACAAGACCGCCCCTATCCCGCCCCAAATCGTGCCCATCCATCGCATCCAACATTGCCAGATAGCTCTTGCGAGTAAAACGTGCCGCCAAGGCTTTCCCATGATATTCCAGCCAAGCCCGCATCTTTTCAGGTATCTCAAAGCGCTTTCCAAGACTTGTAGGCGTGCGGAATGTCAACATTGCCGCTCTGCGCGCCAGCGCAACAGCTTCTTCATCCGATAATTCAGGGCTACGCAATATGGCTCGCTGTATTTCGTTAGTTCCCCACAACCACGCATCAGACTTTGCGCTGCATCCAATAATACCTATTGCGCGAAATCTGTCCGGCATTAAACAGGCCAACTCAAGCCCAACCATTCCACCAAGAGATGGGCCAATTAACAAATCAAAGTGCAGATCCAACGACCGAATCCAATCCGCCAATACCTCAGCTTGCAGTCTGGTATTTATGGCAGTAAGCGAGGCCGGAGCTTTTTTAGCTTGAAGTGTTTGTTCGTCCAGCTCAGTAGTTCCATAACAACTGCCATACAGATTTGGTGTCCAAACAGTTACGGAATGTTCCGCAAGCGGCGCTTCCGGCTTAAATACAGGTCCCCACCATCCTTTCACGCCATCTCTATCCGCAGCGTCAGTTCCGCCTGTCAGCGCGTGCAACAGCAAAATTTTGACAGGGCCATGACCCGCCACACGATATGCAGTGTAAATATTGCTCATTTGTTTCACTGGTCAGTTTGGAGAGTGCTTTCGAAACTTTCAGCACTTTGTTCCTGATTGTAATTCAGCTGGCTTCCACGCAAACTGTGGGGAATGAGATAGACAACGAGAGTCAGTAGCGACGCAAACACAATGGCGGGGCGCTTTGCCTTTGGAAACATCATCAGCAAACAAGTGGCCAGCCATCCAAGGAACATGAACAATGTCTTGTTATCAGTCCAATCAGAACCATATGGCCAACCAGTCCAATATGCCCCAAACGCCGCTTTTTGGACAAACGCGCCCAAAATTATTCCCCCAACAAGCACCAAACCCAGTGTCATCCATGGAAGGTTTTTTTCATCCTTTCCAAACACGGCCCCCAATCCAGCTCTGGTGCTTATGAGCATGGCAATGAAGATTAAAAGGATATGGGATATCAGCACAGGAGTGGATACAGGCCCCTTAAAGCGCAGTATTACCGTTTCATCGTTATCAGGTATTACTGAACTGCCAATTTCTATTCTGTACTCTACTTTTCCGGCAGCTTCTTGAGGCGGAATTCTGGCTGTCAGCATCTTTTTATTGCCATCTGATTCCGGTGCCATGAATACTACGGTAAACGGATCTGCGGTTGGATAACATCTCCAAAGCACGCGCCCAGGAACGCCTGGATCGGGAATGACAATCCTGGCAACGCCTATATTTTCAGCGCTGCGCGGCAAGCGGTAATTCAGTTGCTGCCCAGCAACATTAATGCGCCCTCGCAGAGGGTAAGTCGGGCCTGTACGACGCTGATAAACGGCAGACGCGACCATTACAAAAAAAGCTAATAGCCAAAGCCATAGACCTAATTTGGATCTTTTGACTGTGTTAGACATAGAGAACCTCGCTTGCAACCAATGGGTATTATAGCGGTTCCATATCAAAATCGCGAAAGGCGATTTTGATATGGAACCGCTATAATAGATTGCGCATGAAGGACCTATTATGCAAAAGACAATTTTCATAGTGGACGACAACGACACAAATCTGCTGATGGCAAAAGAGGTACTGAAGAACTTTTACAGAGTGATGACCTTGCCTTCGGCAGCAAGAATGTTTTCATTGCTCGAAAAGGTAAGGCCAGATCTGATACTGCTGGACATCGAAATGCCGGAATTGGACGGGTTCGGGGCACTGAATTACCTAAAGAACAGCGACTCGCAGTTTGATATTCCAGTGATATTCCTTACCAGTGTGACAGACGCATCAATTGAGGCCCGCGGCTTTGAGCTGGGTGCGGTCGACTTTATCACGAAGCCGTTTTCAACGCCCGTCCTGCTGAACCGAATCAATACCCATTTGAACATTGACGAGATAATTCGCGAACGGACCGCAAAACTCCGGCACCTGCAAAACGCCATCATATTCGGTTTTGCGGACATTGTGGAGAGCCGTGACCACGAAACAGGCGGTCACATTGAGCGCACCACAACTTACATTAAGGTACTAGTGGACGAGATGATGGTCCGCGGTGTATACGCTGATGAGCTAAATAAATTGGATATGGAATTATTCATTTCATCGGCGCGTCTGCATGACATTGGTAAAATTTCCATTCCAGACGCTATTTTAAACAAGCCCGGCAAGCTGACCGATGAGGAATACGAAATAATGAAAAAACACTCGGCAGAGGGCGAACGCATCATAGAACAAATGATTTTGCTGGCAGAGGACGAGGAGTTTTTCCACAATGCCAAACTGGTCGCAGGCTACCACCACGAGCGCTGGGATGGCAAAGGCTATCCCCGTGGTTTGGAAGGGGCGGACATTCCCATCCAGGGCCGAATCATGGCAATTGTCGATGTATATGATGCGTTAATATCCGTACGTCCATACAAGAAGCCGTTCAGTCACGAAGATGCGGTTAAAATCATAACAGAAGGTTCCGGTAAGCAGTTTGATCCATTGATTGCGAATGTTTTTTATGAGGCGAGGGAACAATTCAAAATAGCAAAGATATGAGAAGGATTGCGTGAGTGCGAGAGAGGTGATAAACCAGTGAGCAGGATAATCAGGTCAGAACAGGATTTATGCACGGGCTGTAGCAGGTGTGTCCGTAAATGCCCGATGGAGATGGCCAACATCACTTATCAGGACAATACAGGAAAATTCAAAGTCGCAATAGATGACAAACAGTGTATATCCTGCGGCAGATGTCTTTCCACATGCAAGCACGGCGCGAGGCTTTATACGGACGACACCGAGCGGTTTTTCAATGATCTGTCAAACGGAGTTCCCATATCGCTCATCGCGGCACCTTCAATAAAGACCAATATCCCTGAGTGGAAAAGACTATTCACCTATCTAAAAAGAGCAGGCGTAAAGAAAATTTATGATGTATCCCTGGGAGCGGACATCTGCATATGGGGGCACATTAGGTATATGGAAAAAAGCGAATCCGTGCCGCTGATAACCCAGCCATGCCCTGTAATAGTTTCTTACTGCGAAATTTACCAGCATGATTTACTAAAGAACCTGTCCCCGCTGCACAGTCCGATGGCATGTATCGCCATTTACATGAAAGAATACGAAGGTATCGCCGATAAAATTGCCGCCATCTCCCCCTGCATCGCCAAAACGAGCGAATTCGAGGCAACGGGGTTGGCCGACTACAACATCACCTTCTCAAAATTAAGAGAATACCTCAAAGAGCGCGACATCAGTCTCCCCGACGAAGAAACGACATTCGACCACTACGAGAGCGCCTTAGGTTCCCTGTTCCCAATGCCCGGCGGACTCAAAGAAAATATTGAGTTTTTTTTGGGGAAAAATTACAGCATAGACAGTGCGGAAGGCTATGATGTATTTAACAAGCTAACTGTATACGCCAACTCCAGCAGCGAACTATTGCCAAACCTGTTCGATGTGCTTAATTGTGAAAGCGGCTGCAACATGAGTGTCGCATGTTCGCAGGACCTGAA
>JAIRRD010000020.1 GCA_031256155.1 Holophagales bacterium | reverse complement strand
CGGTGCAGGAAATGAAGCTGATCCTCCCACTCCTGAACTTCTACATGAAGATTGATAACTTTGGGGTCTCCGGCCAGTTTGGTGAGTTCAAAGTAATGTGTGGCGAATAGTGTCCTGGGGGCACCGCCTCTGAGGTCTTTCAGGTAAAGGGCTATTGCTTCCGCGAGTGCGAGACCGTCTCTGGTGGATGTGCCGCGCCCGATTTCGTCCAGTATGACCAGACTGTCGGGTGTTGCCTGGTTGAGTATTCTGGCTGTTTCTGTCATTTCAACCATGAAGGTACTCTGACCTTTTGAGAGGTAATCGCTGGCTCCTATGCGTGTGAATATGCGATCTACTATGCCGAAGCGCATGAGTTCCGCTGGTACAAAACTTCCTGTCTGAGCCATTACTACCAAAACGGCAGCCATTCTCAGGTAGGTACTCTTGCCTCCCATGTTCGGGCCTGTGAGAACGGCTATGGGGGTACTGGAAAGCAGCGTCAGGTCGTTGGGTATGCACTCGCGCCCCAGGCGGGCTTCTAGTATCGGATGCCTTGCGCTGGTCAAAATCAAAAGGCGCTCGTCTAATAATTCGGGCTTGCTCCACCCTGAATGTCGCGCTTTTTCGGCAAAGGCGCAGAGCGTGTCCAGTTTGGCGATGCTCTGGGCAAGTGCTTGCAACTCGGCTTTGCTGTCCAATACGGTGTTCAGCAGACGCTTGAAATGTAATTCTTCGATTCGATGGCAGTCTGTCTCGGCACTCAGGAGGCGCTGCTCGAAATCCATTAATTGCTCTGTGGTAAATCGCTCTGCACTGGCTGTGGTCTGCTTGCGGATGAAATGAACGGGAACTGACTTCAGGTTGGCTTTGGTGACTTCAAAATAGTAGCCGAATACGCGGTTGTATTTGATTTTCAGGCTCTGTATGCCTGATTTCTGGCGTTCACGCTCTTCCAACTCAAGCATCACTTGTTTGGCGTCAAGGGCGAGCCGTTTTACTTCGTCTAATTCGGGGTCAACGCCTGCGCGGATTATGCCGCCCCTTTCCAAATCCGGCGGCGGGGCTTCTTCCAGGGTTTGCTCCAATTCCTGGCAGAGTTCTGAACACAGGGGTGTGTCATCCGGCCACAGCTCCAATGCGCTGATGTCGTCAAAACAGGATTTGTCCTGCGCTGTCGGGGGCAGTGCCTGGGCTTGTTTCAGGCCGGAACGGATGCTGGCTAAATCTGGCGGTGTGGCCAGACCAAGGGCAATGCGGCCTAATAGTCGCTCAATGTCTGAAATTTTGGCGAGTATGCG
Organism: Holophagales bacterium; assembly: GCA_031256155.1. Classification (GTDB taxonomy): domain Bacteria; phylum Acidobacteriota; class Holophagae; order Holophagales; family Holophagaceae; genus WRHW01. The sequence goes on along the minus strand of JAIRRD010000020.1, from coordinate 4,151 downwards.
CTGTAATGGTTCTCTGCGATTGTCTTCGGTCAACCACTGTACTTGCGCCCATCTGGTTTCAAGTGCGGTTTTTTCCCGCAGTGGCTGATCCAGCCAACGGCGCAAGAGGCGGCTGCCCATACGTGTTCTGCATGTGTCCAGTATGTCCAGCAGGGAACCTGTTTTTGAGCTATCCAACGCGTTTGATGTGATTTCCAGGTGCTTTGCGCCTGTCGCGTCCAATAGGGGGCCAGCGGCGGATAGTTCCAGTGATACGCCCTGAATATGAGCGGGGCGGCCTTTCTGTGTGTTTTCGACTTGATCCAGCAGGACACCTAATGCGCAGATGGCAGCCGGATATTTATCCAAACCTATGCCTTCCAGGTGCTGCCAGCCAAAAAAGGATAGTATCTGCTGTTTTGCTCTTGTAAGCTCGAAGCGCCAATCCGGCATACGTACGTGAGCGGCGCTTGTCAGTTCAATACCGGGCGCACTCTCCGCCTTTACGATTTCGTGGGGGGCGAGGCGCTCTATGGCGGATTGAAGAGCGTCTTCGCCTTCTCCCGGTATTACGCGCAGTTTTCCCGATGCAAGCTGCAGGAGGGCCAAACCCCAGGCCGCGTCTGCTCTGTGAAGCGTCGCCAGCCAGCGTCCGTCATCGTCCAGCCAGGTTCCGGGTGTGATTATGCGCTTTATGGCTCTTGGTAGCAGTCCTTTGACTTCATCCGGCCTGGCCGTTGGTTCAGCTATGGCGGCGGAGAAACCTGCGGACAGGAGCTTTGGCAGGTACTGGTCTATCGCGTGATATGGTACGCCGCACATGGGCGTTTCTGCTTCTGTACCTTTACCCCTTGTGGTCAGCGCAATTTCCAGTATGGGTGCCGCTGTTACGGCATCATCGCCCTGTAGTTCGTAAAAGTCCCCCATTCGCGTCAAAAGAATAGCGTTGCCAGCTTCGCGCTTTAAAGCCGCCACTTGCTGCATCATGGGTGTACTCATGCTACTCCGCGAAAACAACAAAGAAATATATAGCCGTTTTGCTTGTGGAGCATAACTAATGCCCCACTGCTTTATATAACATCCTCCGGATTCCCTATTGATACAGCTCTCACTTCTATACCCGCCTCTTTTGCCATCCTTGAGGCTATGCCGCTCAAAACTTTTCCGGGGCCAAGTTCAATGAATGTGGTGACATCCTGGCTTAGTAAATATTTCATTATGGCTTCCCAGCGCACTGCGCCCGGAATCTGGCGGATCAAACCCTGGCATATAATTTCGGGGTCTATGACCGGGACTGCGTCAACATTGTTAATCAGGGGACAGACGGGGGCTTTGAATTTCAAAGCTTTCAAAACAGGCTCCATGACTTTTTGAGCCGGTTCCATCAATGGGCTGTGGAATGGGGCGCTCACGGGCAGTTTCATCATCTTGCGTCCGCCTTTGGCCTTTAGTACTTCAATAGCGGCATCCACTGCCTCAATGTGACCGGCTATTACAACCTGCCCTGCTCCGTTATAGTTAGCCGGTACAACGATTTTGCCTGTGGCTTTTGCTGCTTCCTGACATCCGGCTTCCACGTCTGATACAGCCATGCCTATAATCGCTGCCATAGCTCCTATGCCAACCGGAACTGCTTCCTGCATTGAGCGTCCGCGCTCTCTGACAGCGCGAACAGCATCGGCGTGGGCAATAGAACCTGCCGCAACCAAGGCGCTGTACTCGCCGAGGCTGTGTCCGGCTACGTAATCCGGCTTTGGCAATTTTGCGCTGCATGCTTCCACAACCATAGTGCTGTGAGTGAGAATGGCCGGTTGCGTGTGTTCTGTAAGTTTGAGGGTTTCTTCAGGGCCTTCGGCCATGACTTTGGAGAGCGCGAAACCAAGGGCTTCATCGGCTGATTTCAACACTTTGTCAGCAGCCGGAAAGGCTTGGGCGAATGTAATACCCATACCTACGGCCTGTGAGCCTTGTCCCGGAAACAACCATGCAACTTTAGTCATAAATCAACCTCGCTGGAGTGGCGCTAAAAAAACCTTAAAGCGTCCCGCTTCGGACGCATCAGGGGGGAATGTCAAATTATTTATTTGGCGCATTTCGCGCAGAGGTGCTTGCAGGGATAACAAGTCCTAGTCTGTTGTAAATGGAAGCAGAGCTATATTTCTTGCACGTTTGATGGCTTCTACCAACATCCGCTGATGCATGGCGCAAACACCACTTGTGCGGCGGGGCAATACTTTGCTGCGCTCAGGCGTGAAAGCCATTAGGGTTTTTACGTCCTTGTAATCAATCATGGTGGATTTTTCCACGCAGAATTTGCAGAACTTATTGCGCCGTCCACCAAAAGTTTTCTTTTTGGTTTTGTTTTTTGCGTTGCCTTTCTTCATCATCCCATCACCTCTTCAAGAGTGCGCTCTTTGATTCCGGCTGCGGCCTTGCGCTTGCTCTCACGCTCATAGCGGATTTTCTGGCGGCCTGAGGCTTGTTGTATCTCGTCCATGCGAACGGAAAGATACTTGATGACGCTTTCGTGGTTGCGGTAACGCCGCTCCAATTCAGCAATCAGCTTGGAACCGGCTGTCATCTCAAACAGGGTGTAGTAACCTTCACTGAACTTCTGAACATCGTAAGCCAGTTTTTTACGACCCCAATGATCGGTTTTGAGCAATTCGCCGCCTTGCTCGGCAATGATCCCCTCGAAGTACTTGACAAGCTCATCCGCCTGTTCTTCAGTCAACGTAGGAGCAGCAATAAAGATGCTCTCATAATGACGCATCATAATCCTCCTTGTGGATATAAAGCCCTGACACCGTGTCAGAGCAAGGAGAGCCCCTGATAGGGCGCGAATAATCAGTCTCTCTCAAAAATTGTATTTAGGCAAGGATTTTTTATATAGCGGTTCAACTTAAATTTTGATATGAAACCGCTGTAAATTTGTAATGTGCATATGCGATACGTTAGATGGCTTGACCATGTACTTCCCTGGGCTTCTTGGGGCGCTCTCGCCGCAAGCGGGGGGTTTTCCGTTTGGGAAATGTTTTTCATGGCATTGCCTCTGGCTGCCGCCGCCATTGTGGAAGCGGTGCGCCTAAAACTGTCGCGTTGGAGGCGTTTGTTGGAGATAGCATGCCTTTTTATCGCAATCGTGTGCAGATTTACAAACTTGGAATGGATGACAATTGTCATATTGTTGCTCTTCATGCTGTGCGCTATTCGTCTTTCTCTGCCCAGAGAGCAGAAACACCGCCGCCAGATTATTTTCATCGCTTTTCTGCTGTTTATGCTCACAACGGTGGCCAACACTTCGATTTCGTTTTTGCCCTGGACTTTGATTTGGACTGCAACCGCGGCTCTGGCTCTGCTTCAGCTCAACTGGGAAAACGCCGCCAACCTTAAAGGAACAATGGCTTCGCCGCCACTGCGCTATGTGGCGGTTTGGATTCCCATAGCGGCCTTGATTGGCGGCATACTGTTTATAGCTCTTCCCAGACCGTTTGTGGGATGGCGCCCAATGCCCTTTGGTATCAATGGGTTTGGCGGCGGCGCGGCGGGCCTTGCGGATAGTCTTTCTCTGGAAGATACCGGTTCAATACAAGGTAATAGCGACGTGGTCGCCCGGATACTGCCCCCGCCTGATATTTCACCGAGGACGCGCAAAAACATGGAATCCAGGATGGCTTTGCTGATTGGCTTTCGTATGGAACACGCGAAGGATGGGCGGTGGGAACTGCTAAAAAATACTCCGGTGCGCTGGGATGTTGACTTTGGCAACGTATGGGCGAAAGATGCGAATACAACCGATTACTTTGTTTACCCAAACCCAACGGGTCTCATCGCAATGCCGCAGGGCAGGATACAAGTAATCCCGCCTGTAAACGTGAGGATTGTTTCTATGAATGGGGGGGCAATTCGCTGGAGTTATCCTTTGGCGCGCCCAATGCCATTTAAGTTCAAACTGGACACGTTGGAAACTGAAACGGTTACAGAACGGCAAATAAAAATGCGGGGTCTCAGGACACCTGATCCGGTCACCATAGAGGCTTTGCACTGGAGCTTGCGCGTGGCTTCGGGAGAAATGCGCTCGGTCGATCTGGCAAACCTCTTGTCCAGAGATTTACAAACTTTTCAGTACTCACTAGACAATCCCAGTGGCGGTGCGGAGAACCCTCTTGGCG
>JAIRRD010000155.1 GCA_031256155.1 Holophagales bacterium | reverse complement strand
TATGAGCGGCCGTGATTCGCAGGCGAATCCCGGCATAGCGGTTTGACTACAATAAGTTAAACCGCTATAGCTTCAAGGCACCAGTATCTGAGCCAGTTCCTCAGGCGTTCTCCCTAATGGCAGCAATGAAGGCAAAGTTGACCACTCATACAAGCGAGAACGCCATCTTTGCATAAATTCCGTTCGATCGTTTGCAAGGGGTCTGGCGGGATCCATTCTGACACGCTCCCAGGCAATGAGCGGGGTTTCCGCAAGCCACAGTACATCCCAATTGGATTTTTTAACAAGCTCTCTGACTGCCTCCTGCTGCCATGCCCCAGCCCCCAAGGCCAGCACAGATGTTTGTTCCATACATTCGGGCAGACATTCCAACTCAAGGTTTCTGAATAAAAGCTCGCCTTTACTGAATATTTCCGTGATTGAACAGTCGGCTCGACGAGCTATTTGTGAGTCCAGGTCTATTGCCATTAAATCCATCCGTCGCGCCAGATGTTCCGCTAAAGTTGTTTTTCCGGTGCCACTGCCTCCAACTATTACCACGCCTCGACTTTTACTCAAAATTGGTCTCACCGCGTACTTCAGTTTTTGGGCCTGCCATAAATATTCGGTCAACTGGGATTCACGCTCAGACAAAATTGAAGGCGATAGCGCATTTGTCATTGCCAATGACGCAGCCCCAGCCTGAAAACAAGGTAGCGCATCGTCCAGCGTCAACCCACCGATTGCTATGGGCGCAATGCCTCTGGAACGCAGAATTGAACATCCTTTGGACAAACCATTAAAGCCAATGGCTTCATCGTGATCCCGCTTGGTAGATGTTGCTCTCAATGGACCAACACCGGCGTGGTCGCATGTTTCGTTTGCTGACAACCATTCATCTGAATTGTGCGTACTGGCACCTAAATGAATATTTTCTAAGCCAGGTAATCGAACTGCGTCTGATGCTGGTAGGTCTGTTTGACCCAAATGCAGCCCCCAGGGTACAAGGTTCTCTGCAGCGGCAAGTACAGCCAAATCAGCTCTATCATTGACGACAATCAGCGGCCAACCGCCGTATTCACTAGCCTGACTCAATGCTTTTCGCAGTTCCCGCCATTGATCGCCAACCTTCATTGGTTTGCCCCGAAACTGAACAAGGGGAAAACCAGCACCAGCAAATCGCAAGACTTGTTCTGACAGTGATAGTTTCTGATCAGCACCGGTGATTGGGTAAAGTGGTGGGAGATTCAAAATTTTATTCATATTTTTATAGTCAACACTTATAGCATAATTTTCAAGTTTGTCGCAAACTCAATGTATGGAGGAAGAGCTTTTTAATCTGTCAGCCAGAATCCGCGAGGGGGAAAATCCTTTTGAGGATAATTGTAGTTGTTCAACGCTTGAAGGGGCTTATCAGCAAGTTTTAAATAAATTCTTGCAGTTCCATCCCGATGGCGACAGAAAGGTTTTGGATGCCGCCTTTGAGCTTGCCCGCTCTGCCCACGCTCTTCAGTGTCGTAAATCTGGTGAGCCGTATTTTTTTCATCCCCTGGCGGTAGCAAAAAGTCTTGCGGAGTGGAACCTGGATTATGTCAGTTTGGTATGTGGAATACTCCACGATGTCGCTGAAGATACTTCAATTACTAACGAAGAAATTACTAAGCAATTCGGTGCAGAGGTGGGGGGGATTGTTGATGGCCTCACAAAGATATCAAAGCTGGAATCTCAAGACCGCGCTTGGCTCAATGCGGAAAACATCAGAAAATTTTTGGTCGCTATAGGAAAGGATGTGCGCGTCCTTTTAGTAAAGCTGGCAGATCGTCTTCATAATATGAGGACGATTGGCTCTATGCGTGAGGAAAAACGCAGACGAATTGCCCACGAAACCATGGAATTGTATGCGCCTCTGGCCAATCGCTTTGGAATGGGTCACGTGCGCATGGAACTGGAAGACCTTGCGTTTGAAGTTCTTGAACCAGATAGCCATGATGCCTTGTGCGATGCTCTGCAAACAAAGATACAAAACCATGGCGCACAAATTAAAGATATACTACTGACACTGGAGAATTTGCTCGTTGCAAATGGCATAAAAGCTGAAGTCCTTGGGCGTCTCAAGAGCTTGCACGCTGTTTGGCGCAAAATGGGAATTCAGAAAAAAGAATTAGACGGCATTTTTGATTGGCTGGTTTATCGAGTTATTTGTCCAGACAGAACTTCCTGTTATATGGCTCTGGGTATTGTACATGCCCTGTATAAGCCTATTCCAGGAAGATTTAAGGACTACATCAGCCTGCCAAAAGACAATGGTTATCAAAGTATTCACACATCAGTGCTTATGCCTACCGGTGACAGCTTTGAAGTTCAAATCCGCACCAAAGAAATGCACGAACATGCTGAAACTGGAATCATTTCACACTGGACATACAAGGAAGGCCGCATAGCCAATCGTCAGGAACTTGATCAGATTGTTTTCTTGCGCCAAATGGCGGAATTAAATCAGTATGCCCACGACAGTCAAGATTTGGTCATCAACTTAAAGGGTGAATTAGTATCAAACCAAATTCAGGTTTTTACACCCAAAGGCGAGTTGAAGAGCTTGCCGGTGGGCAGTACGCCTGTTGATTTTGCCTATAGTATTCACTCTGAAATCGGACACCATTGTGTAGGCGCCAAAGTCAATGGCCGGATAGTTCAATTGCGACATCAACTGGAAAGCGGCGATCGCATTGAAATTATGACCAGAATTGATCGCAAGCCCACCCGCGATTGGCTTACATTTGTAAAGAGCGCAAGCGCAAGATCCAGGATTCAATCATTTATACGTGAGGAAGAACGGCGTCATGCAATAGAAATAGGCAAAGACCGCTTATTACGGGATTCACATGCGTTTGACCTCAGTTTGGATCAGCCGGAATATCAAGGGATTCTTGAACTCAGGCTCAAAGAATTGAAAATGATTGATTGGGATGCCTTTTATGCGGCTGTCGGATTTAATCGTATTTCAACACTTCGATTGCTGGAGCCTATTTTACAAGACGAGACTCACAAAAATGAAGAAAATGGCTTGGTAACTAATGGGTCAGACACAATTTTGGTTGATGAAAATGTTGGTATCGTCTTTAGTTTGGCTCGCTGCTGTAAACCCATTTGGGGCGATGACATTGTTGGTTACACAACAAGAGGACGCGGTATAAGTATTCACAGAGCAATCTGTCCCCATTTAAATTCCAAGGCAATGCCAACTGAGCGCCGTATTAGTGTAGCGTGGGGGAAACAGGGCAGAACTGTTTTTGAAACTGAAATCGTGGTAACCAGTGTTGATCAGTCAGGTCTGGTAGCCGCAATTTCATCTGTACTGCAGCAAGTCGGAATTTCCATTCAGCACTTCAACGCATCCACAACAAATGATGGGGTTGCTACAATCCACATTGCTCTGCATGTTAAGGACAGAAACCATCTTGTTGATATAATGGGGCATATCCGCCACGTCAAAGGCATCAATTCTGTTGAGCGGGTAAGAGGAACTTTTTTAAGTCATCACCGCCCACACGGCAATCTGACAAATTCATAAACATTGGGAGTTTTTAGTGTTTGGCAAAGTTCAGAATATACATTTTGTGGGTATTGGCGGAATAGGAATGTCTGGGATAGCAGAGGTACTTGTAAACCTTGGTTTTAATGTGAGTGGTTCCGATATAAAACCCAGCGCAACCACAGATCGGCTTTTAAAACTTGGTACTGCTATCCACATCGGACATGACGCGAAATGCGTACAAAATGCGCAAGTTGTTGTTGTATCCAGCGCTGTCAAATCAGATAACCCTGAGGTGGAAGCTGCTCATATTGCTAAGATTCCTGTTATTCCACGCGGTGAAATGCTGGCGGAACTAATGCGGATGAAAGAAGGTGTTGCTGTTGCTGGTTCACACGGAAAAACAACAACGACCAGTATGATAGCCCACATATTGAGTAAGGGGGGGTTGGATCCTACCATTGTTGTTGGCGGAAAACTTGGTATCCTCGGCTCTAACGCAAAATTGGGCAAAGGCCCTACTCTGGTCGCTGAAGCCGATGAATCTGACGGAAGTTTTCTTATGTTGAGTCCAACATGGGCAATTATCACTAATATTGACCGTGAGCACTTGGATCACTATCAGGATTTAGATGAAATTAAGGACTCCTTTATTGATTTTGCAAATAAGGTTCCGTTTTACGGATGCGTGCTTGCTTGCATGGACTGCGCGAATGTCGCTTCTATTCGCCCGCGTTTGCGCCGTCAGGTTCACACTTATGGGACCAATCCCCAAGTGGATATTCAAGCCCGCAATATAAGGCAGGATGGCTTTAATACTCACTTTCATGTGAAGGCATTCGGACAGAATCTTGGGGATTTTTGCCTCAGTGTCCCCGGTCATCACATGGTACTTAATGCCCTTGCGGCCGTTGGAATGGCTCTGGAAATGGGAGTTGACGCCGGAGTCATTCGTACCGCGCTGAGCGAATTTACCGGAGCTGACCGTAGATTTACGCTCAAGGGTGAACGTGATGATGTTCTTGTTGTTGATGACTACGGACACCATCCGACGGAGATAGCAGCGACCCTGTCCGGCGCTCGCTCCGGCTTTCCTGACCGCAGAATAGTCGTTGCTTTTCAGCCACATCGCTACTCCAGGACTCAAGCCCTTTTAGACGAATTTGCAAGAGCTTTTTTTGAGGCTGATGTCGTTGTTATCAGCGATATTTACCCCGCAAGCGAGACACCGATACCGGGCTTAACGGGCCAAACCCTTGTTGATGCGCTGCGTTCGACTGGTCAGAGAGAGGTTCACTACATACCTGACATCCAGAATATGCCAGGCGCACTGCGCGAAATTACCAAACCAAAAGATCTGCTGATTACATTTGGGGCCGGAAACATCACACAGGTGGGGCCAACATTTTTGGGGAATTGATATTTATATGCCAAAAATTGCCAACATTGAACCAACGCCAAACCCCAATGCTCTTAAATTCGTAGTTAAAGAGCCATTGATTACAAAAACTGCCCGTTCATTTCAAGACTTCGCATCAGCGGTTGGAGATCCGCTGGGATCAGCCATTTTTGCTCTGGGTAGCGTGACGTCAGTTTTCTATATGGACAGATTTGTCACCGTCAATAAACTTCAGACAGCGGATTGGACAGACCTGATTGACCCCATCTGTGATGTCATAGAAGATTGCAAAATAGAGAATGTCGCGACGAATTTTGAAAATAGCGCACCCCTTGAAACAGACGACATGCTCCAAAAAATCATTGATGTTGTAAATAACCGAATTCGCCCTGGATTGGCTGGTGACGGCGGCGGACTTGATGTTATTTCATTTGACGGTAAAACACTCACCATCGCCTACCAGGGCGCGTGCGGCTCTTGCCCTGCTGCCGGAACCGGCACACTGCAATTCATAGAGGGATTGCTGCAACACGAAGTTGACCCGTCAATCAAAGTTGTAATGTCTTAGTTTAACGAAAGGAGTTTCCCATGCGCCCTGCAGCAGTAGCCTTAACACTTTTTTCCATAGTTTCACTAGCGGCGCAGACACCTGCCGCTAATTCACAAAAGCGCGTCTTTAAGGACACAAAAGTAATACCTCACACACCTGTAAAAAACCAGGCCAACACAGGGACATGCTGGTGCTTTGCGACTGTTTCCTTTGTGGAATCAGAAGTCCTCCGCAAAGGCAAAGGTGAATTTGACCTTTCAGAGATGCACCTGGTCCGCGCTACCTATCCCCGCCGCGCAAAAGCCTTTATGCGGCTCCACGGAGCGATGGATTGGGGGCAAGGCGCTCAGAATACCGATGCGCTTTATGCGATGTCACAAGTCGGGTTGGTTCCTGAAACAGCGTACACAGGTCTTTTGCCTGGCGAAAAAAATCATAATCATTCTGAACTTGAAAAAGCTCTGGGCGGTTTCTTATCCGGCATCAAGAACGGCAAACGTCTCACCACAGCCTGGCCAACAGCAGTTGAAGGTATTTTGGACGCTTATTTAGGCAAGCCCATTACTACTTTTAGTCACGAAGGCAAGACCTGGACTCCAATGGGCTTTATGAAGGATCACCTTCAGTTCAATCCATCTGACTATGTGAGCGTTGGGTCATTTACGCTCTATGCCCCTTACAGCCGGTTCCGCGTGGAAACACCGGATAATTGGAGTCATGATTCCAATTATATAAATGTGCCTTTTGATGATTTTGCTTCACTCGTGGACTCGGCCATAGAAAAGGGCTTTAGCTACGCAATAGCGTCAGATGTCAGCGAACCAGGTTTCATAATGAGGAAAGGCTACGCTCTGCTTTTGGACCCGGATTCAAAGCCGGAAGAAGAAAAAGAAATGGGGGTTGTTACTCCTGAACTCAGAACTGCTATGTTCAATGATTGGCGCACAACGGACGATCACAGTACGCACTGCGTTGGGACTGCCCTGGATGACAACGGCAATAAGTTCTATCTCATCAAGAATAGCTGGGGTACTGAAAACAGTGAATACAAAGGCTTCCTCTATATGAGCCGTAACTTCATGCTGGCCAAAACCCTGTACATTACAGTGCATAAAGACGCGCTACCAGCGGATTTGAAAACCAAACTGGGTATTAAGTGAGTAGCAGTGATGGTATAGTCGTTTTACTTTTGGAAATTACACGTTCTATTGTAATCCCTAAAAAAAATAATTGGTATTGGTATTTGGATTTCAATACAAAAACAATTTCGATTTCTGCCATTGACGAATGAGGCAAATAGTCATATGAAGCTTCTGGTCTCCCAGCAAAATTTTATGTGTGCTTCCTATAAGGTAAAGGCTATGAAGAAATTCGCATTTTTGTTTGTACCAATGTTTATGGTGCTGTCGAATCCACTTACGGGACAATCACAAATTGATTTCCGAGATAAAATAGCCAAAGCCCTTAAGTCTGGTAAACTTTTATGGCAATTTAGTAATCCAGATGAAGTTATTAATATTCTTGGCAAACCACTTGACCAAGAAACTAAAATTAGTGGTGGGTTGGAAATCCTTACATATCAATATTCTAGTGATTTTGCTATTGAATTTCATAGATATATAGATTTTTCTGACAGACATTTTGCTTTATCTGTGTACACCGCTGATGGTAACAGGACTGGAATAAGCCTAGGCGAATTCCTGCAACCCAGAAATCTTGATGACATTAGAAAAATAGACCCTTTCTATGGACTGAGTAATGTAAATTTGTCCAAAATCGATTTAAGGTCATCTAAAGACATTCTTTTAACTTGCAAGTTTAGCACTTCTACAATATGGCCACCTAAACGCAGATTGCCTAAAGATTTTGACCCACATAATATATTGAATACAGCAAAAAACCCTGGGCTTGGTATTTCAAAACTGCATACACTTGGTCTTGACGGACGTGATGTTGATATTGCCATTATAGATCAACCAATTCTTTCAACTCATTATGAATATAAGGACAACCTTAAAATGATTGTTGATTTAACTGATGGTAGCTATCCGCCTCAGATGCATGCCTCCCTTGTAGTGAGCATTGCGGTTGGCAAGACCTGCGGTGTGGCGCCAAACGCAAATGTTTACTATTTTTCGGTACCCTTTGAGGAAACCAACTTGGGCTTCATTCAAGCAATAAGAAATGTTATGGAACTAAATGAGAGGGGTATTGCTAATATTAAGGTTATTTCTATTTCAACTGGTAGGTTCGAACTCTGGTCACAATTCATTGAATTTCAACATATCGTCTCTTTGGCTGAATCTAAAGGGATTTTATTACTCACTTGCGCCAAATCTTTCTCCAATATCACAAATCCGCCAATGTCAAACTTAGGCATTATTCGCCCACGTTTAATTGACAAGCTAGAATCTCCCTCTGATTTTGAAATAGGAAGTTATTCTGACGGAACTGAAACTTTGTTGATACCCAGCGATTGCCGAACCTACGCATCACACATTAATAATGATATTTATATCTATTCCGCAAGAGGAGGCAGAAGCAATGCCCCACCATGGCTGGCTGGCCTAGTTGCTATTGGATTTCAAGTTAACCCCCACTTGTCTGTTGGTGAGATTAAAACTAAACTGCTAGATACTGCTTGGAAAATGCCTTATGGGACAGTAGTCAACCCTATTGCTTTTATTAATAGTTGTAAAACATGAAGGACAAGACCTCTGTGTCAATGATAAGTGAATACTCCACCCACATAATGCAAGTGACTTCATTTGACAGCTAAAGTAGGCAGTTGTAGTTACGGACCGCATGGTCATTGATTTGATTATCGCGTCACGGCGTATACCCCTCTCTCAAATCCCGCCTCCACCTCTGGCAGCCCATCCATTGCTTTGTCTTTCTCAGTTTCATGGGTTTGAAACGGCTGTTAAACGCCATACTTGACGGAAGCGTGGGCAGATTGGTTATTGCCCACAAAGACCGTTTGCTGAGATTTGGCGCAGAGCTTGTATTTGCGATATAGCGGTTTAACTTATTGTAGTCAAACCGCTATATTCGCTTTGTCGCCTTTGACTTTCGTCCTTTCTCCTTCATTACATGGCTTAATAAACTTGTCTATTCCCGCAAGTTCTGCAACCCAAATGAATTGCCTCTCTTTTCCTGATGGAGACTCTAAATTTTCTTCTATATGCGGTATCAAATACTGCTGTATGCTATTCCATAGGCTGAAGACTGCTTGCATTTCGCTCCTCTCTTAACCTTATTCCTAATAGACTGGTGCGACCTTCAGCCTTTTTGTTTAATGCAAACCTACACCCCACCTCAACTCACACTCATACACTGGGGTTTTGCAACTACCTCCTATTGATTAGCAATTTTCCTTGTAGTTTTCGGCTGCGCCTTCCGTTTCGTACCCCGC